>DAOUBN010000223.1:0-5916 GCA_034432815.1 Anaerolineae bacterium
CCTTGAAGACCGTATACCAGATTGAGGGTCTCCAGGAGGCGAATGACTCCTTCTACGATGAGTTCAGGGCTCAGCTGAGCGCCTCTGGCTACAAGCTTGAGGACCTGGTCAAACCTCAGAAGTAAGCACCTGAAAGGGGTGGGGTCCGGATGGCCCCACCCCTTTTTGCAAACCTTTTTCACGGGGTTGCAAGGGGGCTTCGCTCCCTCCCGGGGGGTGTCCCCCAGAACCGGGGGTGCAGGGGGGCGGAGCCCCCATGCCAGGGGGCTGCGGGGGGTGTCCCCCCGCCCTTCTTCCCTTCCCCAACTGGGGGTGCAGGGGGCGTAGTCCCCATGCCAGGGGGTCTGGGGATGTGCCCCCAGGAAAAACAAATTTATAGGGGTGGAGGGGGCTTTGCCCCCTCCCGGGGGGAGTGGGGGGTGTCCCC
Source organism: Anaerolineae bacterium (assembly GCA_034432815.1). Lineage (GTDB taxonomy): Bacteria > Chloroflexota > Anaerolineae > SpSt-600 > SpSt-600 > SpSt-600. The sequence continues at coordinate 428 of DAOUBN010000223.1, forward strand.
CCAGAAAAACCAATTAAAGGGGCGAGAGGGCAACTCCTGCAACCTGGCCACGAGGGGGCCCCTGAACCCTGGTAAACCCTCAGCCAACGAGGGCGGGGGGAAAAGGGGGTGCAGAGAGGCAAAGTCCCTATGCCAGGGAGTTCGGGAATGTGCCCCCAAGTAAACAAATTTCATGGGGGTGGAGGGGGCTCCGCCACCTCCCGGGGGGTCTGGGGGGTCCCCCAGCAAAACAAATCAAGGGGCGAGGAGCCACCTCCTGCAACCTGGCCACGAGGGGGACCCTTAACCCAGGCGAACCCTCAGCAAACGAGGGTGGGAAAAATAGGGGAGTAAGCATGCCTCTCATAGTGGAACACCTCACTAAAATATATCCGGATGGAACCCGTGCCCTCAACGATGTCAGCTTCAGAGTAGAGGACGGAGAATTCGTGGCCATTATCGGATTGAGCGGGGCCGGAAAAAGCACCCTCCTCCGCTGCATAAACCGGCTGGTGGAGCCCACTTCGGGCCGGATCATCTGGAATGATATTGACATAACCGCCGCCTCGCCTCAAGAACTCCGGCGCATCCGCCGCCAGATCGGGATGATCTTCCAGCAATTCAACCTCGTCAAACGCTCCACTGTGCTCACCAACGTCCTGGCGGGGCGCCTGGGTTACCTCAACCCCTGGCTGACCCTTTTAGGTTACTACCCCCCATCCGAGAAGAAAAGGGCTCTGGAAGCCTTGGAAAGGGTCGGCCTGGCCGATCTGGCCTACAAGAGGGCTGATGAGCTCTCGGGCGGCCAGCAGCAGAGGGTCGGGATAGCCAGGGCCCTCATGCAGGAGCCACGCCTCCTCCTGGCCGATGAACCCGTGGCCAGCCTGGACCCGGTCCTCGCCCATTCCATCCTCCGCTACATTGAAGAGCTCAACAAAAAAGAGGGGATAACAGTCATCTGCAGCCTCCACTTTCTGGACCTGGTCCACCGTTACGCTACAAAGGTGATCGGCCTGAAGGACGGCTATAAGGTCTTTGAGGGCCGCCCCGAGGAGATTGATGACCGCCGCTTCAAGGAGATATATGGACAGGAAGCAGAGCGCATCGGCGGTTAAAGCCCTTGTTTCCCTTATCCCCGGTCTCGCTTACGCGCTGGAGGGCTCGGGAACCCTGGCTCTTGTATGGGTCGGGGTCACTCTGGCTATGATAGGCCTGGCCTTCTGGCGCGGCTACTTCTGGCTCTGGATTTGTGTGGCCCTGTGGTGGGCTGGTTCTTCTTACGATGCCTTCATGCGCCAGTTCAGGGGAAGGTCAAAGCTCTGGCCCGCTGCCCTGGCGGCGCTGGTAGCCTTCTACGGAGTCGGCTGGGAGGTTACGGAGATAAACCTCCTGGCCCCTTTCCAGCGCTTTGACAAGATGAAGCCTTACCTTGTGGCCCTTACCCAGCCCGATCTCATCCAGCGGCCCGAGGAGAGGGATATATACTCCATCCCCATCAGGATGCCCTGCCTGGGCGAGCCTCAGCCGAAAACGGTTGGCCACAAGGAGACCATAACGGTTTCTGCGGATTGTGCCTGGACTGGCGACAGCCTCAGGGTGGAGGGGGATACCCTGAAGCCTGGCTACAGGGTGGAACTGTGGTGGTTGAACCCCATAGGGGAGCGCCAGCGCATCCTCAAAGGAGGAACCCCTCTGGCCCTCAGCACCGACGAGCGGGGGCATTTCGCTGTGGAGTTCACCGTCCCCAGAGCCATACCCGTGGGATTTGAACCCAGGCCAGGGGAATACCAGGTCCACACCCTTCAGGTCCACCTGGTGAGGGTGGTGGGGGGCATGAGGCCGAGCGAGGCCCTTATAGAAGTGGCCCTCAAAATGGGGGAAACCATAGCCATTGCCCTCCTGGCCACTACCCTGGCGGTGATGATAGCAGCTCCTCTTTCTTTCCTGGGGGCCCGCAACATAATGGGCAGATCTGCTATTGGGCGCGCAGTTTACTACCTCATGCGGGCCTTTTTCAACATTGTGCGCTCGGTCGAGCCCATGATTTTCGGAATCGTTTTTGTGGTCTGGGTGGGGCTGGGGTCCTTCGCCGGGATGCTGGCTCTTGTGGCCCACTCCATAGCTGCGCTGGGTAAGCTCTTCTCGGAGGTGGTGGAGCACATTGACCCGGGGCCGGTGGAGGCCATAACGGCTACAGGAGCCAGCAGGCTTCAGGTCATAAGATATGCCGTCATACCCCAGGTCGTCCCTGATTTCGCCTCCTTCACCCTTTACCGCTGGGACATAAACGTGCGCATGTCCACCATAATAGGCTTTGTGGGAGGGGGAGGGATAGGCTTCCGCCTGAGCGAGTGGATACGCCTGAGCGCATACCGGCAGATAGCCACGGCCGTGATCGGTATAGCCCTGGTCATCATAGCCCTGGATTACCTGAGCAGCCAGATCCGCAGGAGAATTGTGTGATGTGGAAGAAGGTTCTCTTCATGCTGGCTGCCTTTCTCATCTACGCCGTATGCTGGCGGGTGGTGGGAGTGGCTCCGGGCAAATTCTTTGAACCCCAGGCCACCCAGAGGGCCCGGGAGATCTTCACCGCCTTCGTCACCCCAGAAATCCTGATCCCGGAAGTTTACCACCAGACAGTGGAAGCGCCTTTCCGTGTGCCCTGCGTCTCAGGGGTAGGGAGCTCACCGGAGCTCTTCGGGACGGGCCCTCAGCTGGTGATGCCGCCATGCGGGTCGGAGGGGGAAACCATCACGATCCAGGGCAAAGGCTTTCGCCCCAGAAGCGAGGTGATCCTGAGGTGGCGTTTTGCGCCGAGTCCTCAGCTCCCCCTGGGTGGGGAACTGGTGGCGGCCAGGACCACGGCCGATCCGGATGGGAACTTTGAGGTTTCGGTGGAAGTAAGGCCTCTGCTGGCTCAGGAGGGTGGGGCCACCCTCCAGGTGGAAGCCCAGTGGAGGAGCGGGAGGCGCCTGATAAGTCCGGCCCTGGTGAAGACCCTTGAACTGATGCTTCAGACCATCTTCCTGGCCCTTATGGCCACGACCTTTGCCACCATCTTCGCCGTGCCTATCTCCTTCCTGGCAGCCAGGAACATAATGGCCAGGGGACCTCTGGGCACAGCCATTTACTACGGGGTGCGGGGGATCCTCAACGTGGTGCGCTCCATAGAGCCCATTGTGGTGGCAGCGATCTTCGCCACCTGGGTTGGCTTCGGGCCCTTCGCTGGAGTGCTGGCCCTGACGGTCGCCACTATCGTTAGCCTGGGGAAGCTCTTCTCTGAAGCCATTGAAACCATTGACCCAGGCCCGGTTGAGGCCATAACGGCCACAGGCGCCAACATCCTGCAGGTGATCCGCTATGCGGTTATACCTCAGATAGTGCTGCCCTTCCTGGCTTTTATCATCTACCACTGGGACATAAACATCCGCATCTCTACGGTGGTGGGTTTTGTGGGGGGTGGAGGGATAGGCTATCAGCTCAAGCTCTGGATTGACCAGACCGATTACCACAAGGCCGGGACGGCCGTCTGGGCCATTGTGGCGGTGGTCTCGGCCATGGATTACATAAGCGCCAGGATAAGGGAAGCCATTAAGTGAGGGCCCATAGAGCCATAGCGGGAATAAAATACGGGCCGGTCCTGAAAAGGGCCGGGCTCAGGGAAGCTGAGCGCGCGGCGGAGCGCCGTTTCATAATCATCCACATAGACGCCCTGGCCTACGATTACCTCCTCAAAGCCCTCCAGCGCGGCTACATGCCCTTCGTCCGGAGGCTTCTGGAAAGCGGCAATTACAGGCTTGCCCTCTGGAACTGTGGCCTCCCGAGCGCCACCCCTGCCTTCCAGGCCGGCCTTTTCTACGGGGATAGCTTTGACATATGCGGGTTCCGCTGGCACGAGAAGGACAGGAACATCACGATTGAGGGGAAAAACCCCCAGTCAATGCACCTGGTTCAGGAGAGGATAGCCCGGGGCAAAGTCCCCCTCCTTAAGGGAGGGGCCGCCTATTTCTCAATGCTTGACGGTGGAGCCGCAAACGCCCTCTTCGCTCTGGGCTCCATGGATTCATCCCACTTCATCCAGAGCGTGAAAGGGGTGACATGGGCCCTGCTCTTTCTCCTCAACCCCCTGAGATTCTCCCGCATTTTCGCTTTGTCCCTCTGGGAATATGCCCGGTGGTGGGTCAAAAGGACCTTCCGCTCTTTCCTCCCTTCCCCCCTCCCATGGGCCACAAAGCCTTTCCTGAACATCGTGGTGAACGTGCTCTTCCGGGAGATGCAAACTTACGCCTGCCTCATGGACATCTACCGGGGCCTCCCCGCCATCTACACCAACTACTACGGCTACGATGAGGTCGCTCATCAGACGGGGCCGACTTCCGAAGAGGCATTCCGGGTCCTTAAGGGGATTGACTCCCAGATAAAGCAGATTTTCAGGATGTGCTCCCAGGAACCCTTCAGCCGTTACGACATCTTCATCATGTCCGATCATGGCCTGACTCCATCGGTGCCTTTCCGGGAGGCTTACGGGCTGAGCTTCGGGGAATTCGTCCGGGAGGTTGTGAGGGAGGCAACCATAAAGGAGTTTTCCGGGCCCGAGAGGGGAGAATACAGGGGGCCGTGGCGCAGGTTTCTTGAGGCGATCCGCTCCGCAGGCTGGCCCTGGAGCGAAGAAACGGAGAAAGTCCCTGAAGGCGCAGTGGTTGTTTCCTGCTCGGGGCCCCTCGCCCACATTTACTTCACTTCCCACCGGGAGCGCCTTTCCCTGAGCCATATTGCCCGGTTCTACCCGGGGGTCGTTGAGAGGCTGGCGGAGCACCCTGGAATTGGGCTCCTTGCTGTCAGGGAAGGGGAGGGAATACGGTTCCTATCCTCAAGGGGCTCTCTTGTGTGGGAGAAAGGGAGGGTTTATGGCGATCTCTCCATCCTCTCGCCTTATGGGGATCCCTCAGAAGTGGCGGGGGAGATGGCCAGGCTGGTTTCCTTCCCCCACGCTGGCGATATAGTAGTTCTTGGGGCTGTAAAGAAAAGGGGCGTTGTGGTGAGCTTTGAAGACCAGGTGGCGACTCACGGGGGGCCTGGGGGAGCCCAGACCAGGGCTTTCATCCTCTACCCTGCCCATGTCCCCCTGATGGTTGGCCCCGGGACAAGGGCGAGGGATTTCTACCGCTTCTTCCTCGCCTGTTACAGAGGCGAACTGCCTCCGGAACCGCTTGCAGTGGAGGCGTTTGAAGAAATGGGAGCAGGGAAGGGGACCCCTCCCCGGAGCGGGTAAAGGGGAGCGGGAGGGACACCCCCTGCACTTTCCCGGTTTTCCCCGCCCTCGTTAGCTGATGGTTCGCCAGGGTTCAGGGTCCCCCTCGTGGCTGTGTTGCAGTAGTTGCCTTCTCGCCCCTTTAATTGGTTTCTCTGGGGGGACACCCCCCAGACCCCCCGGGAGGGGGCTTTGCCCCCTCCACCCCCACGAAAGAAAAACAGAGGGTGCAGGGGGACAGAGTCCCCCTGACGGGGGG
>DAOUBN010000224.1:0-4400 GCA_034432815.1 Anaerolineae bacterium
TAACTTTCCGCACCCCCTCAGGCGAAATCGTCTCCACCCCCGACAGGCCTGTCATCATGGACCTGGATTCCCTGCCCTTCCCCTCTTACCGGCCCTTCAAGATGCACCTTTACACCAACCTTCAGCCCACCATAGACCACCTGCCCAGGGGGCGAAGCTTCCCGATAATGACCTCCAGGGGATGTCCTTACCGCTGTTCTTACTGCAGCCAGATAAGCCCGCGCCGCTGGCGGATGCGCTCCCCCGAGAACGTCCTGGCCGAGTGGCGCTGGCTCGTAAGGGATATGGGAGCGCTGGAGATAGGGGTTCTGGATGACACCTTCAACGTGGACAGGGAAAGGGTCATCCGGATCTGCGATCTCCTGATCCGGGAGAAGCTGAACCATGTTCCCTGGATAATGATAAACGGGATAAGGGCTAACCTGGTGGACAAGGAACTCCTCCGGAAGATGCGGGAGGCCGGCTGCATCCGCGTGGCTTTCGGCGTGGAAAGCGGCGACCAGCGCATCCTGGACGAGGTCATCCACAAGCAGCTCACCCTGGAGCAGGTGAGGAACGCTTTTAAGTGGGCCAAAGAGGTGGGGATGGAAACCATAGGCTTCTTCATCATAGGGCTTCCAGGCGAGACCGAGGAGACCATGGAGAAGACCATCCGCTTCGCCATAGAGCTGGACCCCCTGGTGGCCAATTTCTCCATAGCCACTCCTTTCCCCGGAACCGAGATGTATGAAGTAGTGAAAAGGGAGGGGAAGCTCCTGATCAGGGACTGGGACGATTTTGCCTTCTTTGAGGGCAAGGCCCACTTTGAGATGCCGGGGATGCCGGCAGAACTGGTGGAGAGGAAATGGAGAGAAGCCTACCGGCGCTTCTACCTCCGCCCCAGGCGCATCCTTAAGACCCTCACCCGAAAGCGCACCTGGCTCGATCTGCCCAGGACCGTTAGAGTGGCCTGGAAAACCCTGACAGGCTACAAGAGCAGGAGGGAAAATGGGGATCCTCGTGAATAAAGACACTCGCCTCATAGTTCAGGGCATAACAGGCAGGGAAGGGCGCTTCCACACCCGCAAGATGCTGGAATACGGGACAAAAGTGGTGGCGGGGGTTACCCCCGGCAGAGGGGGCGAGGAGGTGGAAGGGGTCCCTGTCTTTGATTCCATGAAGGAAGCCGTTGAAGCCACCGGCGCCAACGCCTCCATAATCTACGTCCCCGCGCCCTTCGCCCCCGATGCCATTTACGAGGCCGCCGACGCCGGAATTCCCCTCATAGTCTGCATAACTGAAGGGATACCTGTGCATGAGATGGTGAGGGTGAAAAGCTACCTCAAAGCAAAGGGGGTGAGGCTCATCGGCCCCAATTGCCCTGGAGTGATAACCCCCGGGGAAGCGAAGGTGGGGATTATGCCGGGCCACATCCACATGCCAGGCCCTGTGGGCATTGTCTCCAGAAGCGGCACCCTCACCTACGAGGTGGTTTACGCCCTGACCCGGCGAGGGATCGGCCAGTCCACCGCTGTCGGCATAGGGGGAGATCCTGTGGTCGGGACGGATTTCATTGAAGTTCTCAGCATGTTTGAGAAGGATCCCCAGACGAAGGCGGTGGTCCTCATCGGAGAGATCGGGGGGAGGGACGAGGAGAGGGCGGCGGAGTTCATTTCCTCGGCCATGACCAAGCCAGTGGTGGCTTTCGTGGCTGGGCGGACGGCTCCCCCGGGCAAGAGAATGGGACACGCCGGGGCCATCATTGAGGGCGGCACCGGAACAGCCCAGGAGAAAATTGAAGCTTTCAGAGCGGCCGGAGTTCCCGTAGCCTCTTACCCGGAGGAAGTGGCTGAGCTGGTGGAAAGATGCCTCTGAAGGTGCTCATAAAAGGGGCAGGAGATCTCGCCACGGGGGTGGCTTACAGGCTCCACCGGGCGGGGATGCTGGTGGCTATGACCGAAATCCCCAGGCCGACGGCCATAAGGAGGGCCGTGGCTTTCGCGCAAGCCGTTTATTCAGGCTCCCACACCGTGGAAGGCATAACCGCCCGCCGGGTGGAGAGCCTGGAGGAAATTTTCCAGGCGTGGGAAAAGGGGGAAATCCCCGTAATTGTGGACCCCCAGGCTCGCATCCGGGGAAGCCTCAAGCCCCATGTCCTGGTGGATGCGATAATGGCCAAGCGCAACACCGGCACCTCCATAAACGACGCCCCCATCGTCATAGCCCTCGGCCCCGGATTCACCGCTGGAGTTGACTGCCACGCCGTGATTGAAACCAACCGGGGGCACTACCTGGGCCGGGTTATCCTTGAGGGGCAGGCCCAGCCCAACACCGGTATCCCGGGCGATGTGGGAGGAGAGTCAGAGCGCCGGGTGCTCCGGGCTCCAGCCGACGGGATCTTCCGTCCCCTGAAAGAGATAGGCGACTTCGTGGAAGAGGGGGAGACTGTGGCGGAGGTGAACGGCGTTCCCGTCAGGGCCAGACTCAGGGGAGTGCTCCGGGGCATCCTGTATCCTGGCCTTGAAGTCCGCCAGGGGATGAAGGTCGGGGATGTGGACCCAAGGGGGGTGAGGGAATATTGCTTCACCATATCCGATAAATCCCTGGCCATAGCTGGCGGGGTCCTGGAAGCGATTCTCTACCTCAAACGCTTGCTATCCATTCCCGATTGAAGGAGGAGGCCATGTGCAGGATTGAGAAGGTGAGGGCGAGGGAAATCCTGGATTCCAGGGGCAATCCCACGGTGGAGGTGGAAGTATTCCTGGAGGATGGCTCCTGGGGCAGGGCTGCAGTGCCCTCCGGCGCCTCCACCGGGGCATATGAAGCTCTTGAGCTGAGGGACGGCGATAAGTCCCGCTACGGAGGGAAAGGGGTTCTCAAGGCGGTGGAAAATGTGGAAAAAGTGATCGCCCCCAGGATCCAGGGGATGTGCGCTCTGGACCAGAGGGGAATTGACCGCCTCCTCCTGGAGTTGGATGGGACTCCATCAAAGTCAAGGCTGGGGGCCAATGCCATCCTTGGGGTTTCCCTTGCGGTGGCGTGGGCGGCGGCCAGCCACCTCGGGCTCCCCCTCTACCGATACCTGGGAGGGCTTAACGCCTGCATCATCCCCGTGCCTTTCATGAACATACTGAACGGGGGCAAGCATGCCTCCGATTCCACCGACCTGCAGGAGTTCATGATAGTGCCAGCGGGCGCGCCCTGCTTTGCCGAAGCCCTCCGATGGGGGGCCGAAATCTACCACTCCCTCAGGAAAGTGCTGGCCTCAAAGGGCTACAGCACCAACGTGGGGGACGAGGGAGGGTTCGCCCCGTCTCTGAAAGCCAACGAGGAGGCGGTGGAACTGCTGCTGGAGGCCATCCATAAGGCAGGATACAGGTCCGGGCAGGATGTTTTCCTGGCTATTGATTCAGCAGCTACCGAGTTCTACCAGGATGGGCGTTACATCCTGAAGAAAGAAGGAAGGAGCCTCTCTTCGGAAGAGATGGTGGAATTTTACGCCGGCTGGGTTGAGAAGTATCCCATTATCTCCATTGAGGATGGGCTGGCCGAAGACGATTGGGAAGGCTGGAGGCTTCTTGCCAGTCGGCTTGGCGGAAAAGTGCAGCTTGTGGGGGATGACCTGTTTGTGACCAATGTGGAGAGGCTCAAGAAGGGGATAGAGCTGGGTGCGGCCAATGCCCTTATCATAAAGCCCAACCAGATCGGCACCCTGACCGAAGCCCTGGAAGCGGTGGCGGTGGCCAGGGAAGCGGGCTGGGGGGCTATAATTTCCCACCGCAGCGGGGAGACCGAAGATGTGACAATCGCCCACATCGCCGTGGCTACGGGTGTTGGCCAGATAAAGACGGGGGCGCCCTGTCGCAGCGAAAGGGTGGCGAAGTATAATGAACTTTTGCGGATAGAGGAAGAGCTGGGCCTTTCTTCCCGCTTCGGTGGGCCGATGCTGGTGGAAAAGTGGGGGAAGCGCACCGGACGGTAAAAGTAATTGTCATTCCCCGGCATGGGGGCTTCGCCCCCTGCATCCTTCCGTTTTTCCCCGCTCTCGTTTGCCGGGGGTTCGCTCGCATTCAGGGTCCCTCTCGCGGGCGGGTTGCATGAGTTACCTTCTCGCCCCTTTGAGTTGTTTTTCTGGGGGGACACCCCCCACGCCCCCCGGGATGGGGCTTCGCCCCCTCCATCCCCATGAAAGAGAAAAACAGGGGGTGCAGGGGGACGGAGTCCCCCTGACGGGGGGAAGTGGGGAGGTGTCCCCCCACTAAAAACAAAATTGGGGGCGAGTTGCCATCTCCTGCAACCCACTCCCGAGTGGGAGACTGAAGGCAGCCTGAGCCGCAGGGAACGGGGGTGGGAAAAAGAATAGAAATGGCAGGGGGACATCCTCATGGCCCCACGGCATAGGGCTTTGCCTCCCCTGCGCC
>DAOUBN010000225.1:0-3627 GCA_034432815.1 Anaerolineae bacterium
AGGCTTCCTTCCTCCTGAGGCTCCGGGGAAGAAGTCCTCAGGCCCATTGAGCCGTTGACCTCTTCCTTCCGGACGAAGATCAGCCTGAGCATCGTCCTGCCGGCCGGGTCCGGCACCTCCCTGACCTCCGCCCCTGGATACCAGTGGAGGAAAACTTCGGGCGGCGGGTCGTAACGGGGATCCAGGATGTAAACGATGTCCCGGTCGCTCCTTTCGCGGAGGGGGATGTGCTCAAAGGCGTCAAGGAACCCCAGGTCAATCCCCTGGGGGAGGAGGAAGTGAACTGTGGGGTCGGTGGCGTAGATGGAGTAATAGCGGTAAGCGGGGCCGAGGGAGGAAATCAGCCTGCCGACGGCCGTTTCAAGCCCGTAGAAGGCGTAGAAGACCCTTATATCCCCGGCCTGGCGGAAGAAGTAGAGGTGGAAGTTGAGGGCGAAGGAGGCAAGGAGCAGGGCTGCTATCAGCCCGCGGGAAAGAGTGGAAAGGGCAGCCGAGGCTATTTCCCTGAGGGTCAGAGCGCCCATGAAGGCCACCGGTATGACCGCTCCCATGTTGCGCAGGGCCTGGGGCGCCTCAATGGACCATATCCCGGGCTGGAGGAAGAGGATGAGCCAGAGGAGCATGGTGCCGTAGCGCCAGTCAAGAGCCTTCCGGAGGCAGATCCCCAGCCCTGCCGCCATCAATGCCCCCATCACCGGATCCAGCATTGGGGCGTCGGGGAGGTTGTGGCGGGGGTTGAAATCGCCCCGCTGGTGGAACATCAGCAGGGTGATCTGGATGTTGCGCCTGAGGGCCTCAAGGCCGCCAGGAAGGGGGTGGAAGCGGAAGAGGTAGACCTGCCGGGAGCGGAGGAGGAAGGCATCAGGGTGATGGACTGCGTAGGTCAGTAAGGGGGCCGAGGCTACGAGGAAGGTGGTAAGGAAGATGAGGAAAGCCAGGCTCAGGTTCCCGAAGCGGCCTCTGGCTCTCAAAAGGTAAAGGGGCAGGGAGAGCAGGAGCAGCAGGGGGAAAACCCTGAAGGCGGCGTAACCCATAAGTCCCCAGCCTGCCGCCAGGCCTGCCAGGAAGAAATCGGTGCGGGACCCCCTCAGGAGGCCGCGCCAGAGGAAGTGGAGGGAGAGGAGGGCGAAGAAGGGGGTGGTTATGGCGTCAAAGACCACCCGGCTGAAATGGAAGTGCCAGCGCATCACCCCCAGAAGGAGCGCCCCCAGAAGAGCAATTCTTTCATCCACAAACTTCGCCGCAAGGTAAAAGGCCAGGACGCTGGCCGTGCCGTAGAAGATGGGCACAAGCCTGAGGGTCAGCGGTTCTTTTCCGAGGAGTCTGAAGGCGAGGGCAAGGGAGTATATGAGCAAGGGGCCGCGGCCATTGCAGGCTTCAAAATACGGGGGATAACCCTCCGGATCCACATAAAGGGCGTCCAGGGCGTTGCAGGCCTCGTCGTAGTAAATGCCGGGAGGCATCTCGCTGATGCGGTGGAGGCGCAGGAAAAAGGCCACCAGCACAACGAGGGCGAGGAGGAAAGCACTGGCGCTGGGCTTGAAAGGTGAGGCCTGGGGGCGTTCCTCAAGCAAATAGAGGGCGAGTCCGAAGTAAAGGAGGGAAAGGGTGTAGAAAAGCCAGGGGATTGGCCCCTGAACCCTTTCAAAGAGCTTTATCGTCCCGAAGCAGGCGATGGCGGAGGCAGCCAGCAGGCCAAGCCCGGCGATCTTCCTCCAGGCAGGCGAAGCCACCGGAAGGTGCGGGGCGAAGGGCGGGGGCGCTTCCGCCCGCGAGGCAATGAAGCCGAGGGAAGCGCTCAGAGCCAGCAGGCCGACGCCCTGAGCTGTCCTGGCTGGATCCTTCACCACCAGGGAACCCGCAAGACCTGCCCCCAGAGCGAGCAGGAGGATGAGAAACCGGAACCTGTCCATGTCCCGGGAGGGGCCGAAGCCCGGCTACTTGAAGAAGCGCAGGAAATTGGCGACGTGCTCAGGCAGGCGGCGCCAGGTATCCGCCTTCCAGAGCCTCTTCCATATCCGGCTGGGCCTGAGGTAAAAGCGGCGGTAAGCCTCGTGCCATTTCTTCTCCACCAGGGAGGCCGGGAGGCCTGGGAGCTCGTAGTGGGCTTTGTCGTCGTGGATGCCGAAATCCCGCCAGCTCCTGGCGAAAAGCTTCCCCTCCCTCATCACCAGTTCGTAGAGCTCAGTTCCGGGGAAGGGGACGGCCATCATGAAGTTGGCGAGCTCGGGATCCAGCTCCAGGGCAAAGCGGATGGTGTCTTCCATGGTCTGCTCGTTCTCCCCCGGCAGTCCGAATATGAAGAAGCCCATGGTTTCAAGCCCCGCTTTCCGGGCGTTCCGGAAGGCCTCCCGAACCTGGTCCAGGGTCTGGGCTTTCTTTATGCGCCTGAGGATCTCCTCGTTCCCGCTTTCCACCCCGAACCCGACCCTCTTGCACCCGGCCTCTTTCATCAGCCGGAAAAGCTCCTCATCAGTGCTGGTGACCCTCATCCCGTGGATGGTGATCCAGGGCACTTTGTTCAGCCCTTCTTTTATGAGAAGCCGGCAGATCTCCTTAGCCCTTTCCAAATCCAGGTTCCAGACGTCATCGGTCACGCCGATCTCGGTGGCGCCCAGTTCCTCCACAAGGTAGCGCCATTCCTTTATGACTTCAGCCGGAGCGCGGGGCCGCCAGGTGTGTCCGGTTATGGGCTTGGAGCAGTAGATGCACTGGTAAGGGCAGCCGCGGGAGGTGAGGATGGTGTAGGCTCTGGCGTTGGGGTCAAGACCGTCGGTCAGAGGCTGGAGGTTGGTGTATCGCTCTATCTTGAAGAGGTGGTAGGCGGGCCAGGGGATGTTGTCAATGTCCTTCCGGAGGGGGCGGGGAGGGTTGTGGATCACCTGGCCTTCTTCGTTACGGAAGGAAAGGCCCAGGATTTTGCCGTAGACGGCTTCGGGGAAGAGGCGTGGTTTATCGGGCTCGCTTCCATCCCGGGGGGGAGCTTCTTCCAGAGCCTGCATGATTTCCACAATAGTGTCTTCCGCCTCGCCCCGCACCACCAGGTCCACTTCCGGCCTTTCCATGGATTCCTGGGGCATAATGGTGAGGTGAGGTCCTCCCAGGATCGTTATGGCGCCGTGGGCTTTGGCGATCTGGGCAGCCTCCCAAGCCTCGTAGATGAGGGGGGTCGGGCTTGAAATCCCCACCACTTCAAAGGGGTTGCGTTTGAGGAAGGAATCAAGGGGCTCATCCTCCACCACAGCGTCAAAGATTTCCACTTCGTATCCGGCTTTGAGGAGGGAGCCCGCCAGGTAGCCAAGCCCCATGTGGATGTGTTTGCGGGAGTTCCATACCTTTGAAATAGGGCTCACCAGCAAAATTCTCATCCGTGCACCTCTTTGGGGTTTTCTCAGGCAAATTATACCATCTGGGGGTTTATAGGGGCAAGGCCCCCTCCCAGGGGGTTCGGGGGATGTGCCCCCGAAAGAACAAAAACTGGGGCGAGCTGGCATCTCCTGAAACCCGGCCACGAGGGGGCCCCTGAAGCCACGCTTAGCCGCAGGGAACGGGGGTGGGAAAAAGAATAGAAATGGCAGGGGGACATCCTCATGGCCCCACGGCATAGGGCTTTGCCTCCCCTGCGCC
>DAOUBN010000226.1:0-8920 GCA_034432815.1 Anaerolineae bacterium
CGGGGGGAAATGGGAGGTGTCCCCCCACGAAAACTAAAGTGGGGGCGAGCTGGCACCTCCTGAAACACGCCCACGAGTGGGACCTTGAAGCAAGGCTTGGCCGCAGTTAACGGGGGCGGGAAAAGGAGAAAAAGGCGGGGGAGCCCTCCCGCAACTCCCGGCATGGGGGCCTCGCCCCCCTGCACCCCCCGATTTTCCCCACCCTCGTTTGCTGAGGGTTAGCCGGCGTTCAGGGGCGAAAAATGGGGGTGGAGGGGGCCTTGCCCCCTCCCAAGGGGTTCGGGGGATGTGCCCCCGAAAGAACAAAAACTGGGGGCGAGCTGGCACCTCCTGAAAACCTGGCCACGAGTGGGACCCTGAAGCCTGGCTGAGCCACAGGGAACGGGGGTGGGAAAAAGAGAAAAAGGGCGGGGGCACATCCCCCGCAGCCCCCTGGCATGGGGGCTTCGCCCCCCTGCACCCCCTCTTTCATTGAGAACGCTGAAAAGCCCTGGCATAGGACTAAGGTACTATTGCAGCTGGCCGGCTTCATGCGTATACTAAAGTGTGGAAAATCCTGAAAAGAAAGGAGGTGAGCAGCCATGTTGCTCCGGCGCGAGGAAGGGCAGGGTCTGGTGGAGTATGCTCTCATCCTGGTCCTGGTGGCGATCGTGGTGATCGCCATCCTGGCTCTGCTTGGCGGCCAGATCGCGAGCGTGTTCAGCAGGATCGTGAGCACCCTCAGCTTCTAAGAGCCAAGAGCCCACCAGACTCCAAAAAAGCGCCAGGCCCCGCCCCAGAAGGGTGGGGCCTGCGTTTTGATTGCATTGCACGAAATTTTGCGGTAAAATGGAAACAAAGGCGGGGCAAAATGAAGCGGGACAGGGAGCGAGGCCAGAGCCTTTTAGAGTTCACCGCAGGGGCAGCTTTCCTGATCATCTCCCTGCTGGTTCTCTTTGAGTTCGCCCTCATCTTCTTCGCTTACCTCAACGTCCTGAGCGCTGCCCGGGCCGGCTGCCTCTATGCCTCAAGCCATCCAGCCTGGCTCCGCCGGGTCCAGCAGCCCGGGTATGACCCTACGGGGGACCCCGATTATTACCAGTATTACACGAGGATCTACTACGAGGCCCAGGGCGCTGGCCTTGACACAAGGAACCTTGAGATCCGCCTGCCGGAGATGGACCAGGGGGTGGGAGCGGGGAAGCCAGTGAGGGTCAGAGTGGTCTACTACCTCTCAACCTTCTTCAGTTCGGTGGAAATGCCCTTCTTCGGCCGTTTCGGCCTCCCCAACCGCTACCGGATAGCGGCCCAGGTGACGATGCCCATAAGGGGTGAGTGAGATGAGGGGCCAGTCCCTTGTGGAATTCGCCCTCATAATAGTCCTTTTTGTGGCCCTGCTCATAGGGCTTGTGGTATTCAGCATCGCCTTCTACACCTACATCACCCTTGACCACATGGCCAGGGCAGGGGTAAGCTACATGATGGACAACGCCCTGACCCTGGCCGAGTGGAACGCCCAGCACCCGGATCAGCCCGATAAGCCCCTCAAGGATTACATAAAGACCCAGGCCGGCTTCCTCAACACCACCGAGCCATACCCGATGAAGATTGAAATAAACCCTCCACCGTCTCAGCGGTTCCCGGGAGGCTACTTTGAGGTGAAAGTCTCTTACCATTTTGACCTGCTCTCCCTGAGCCTGGCGGACCCCCTGAGCGGCAGAGAGATTCAGGTCATAAGGCCAATATGGATAACCGCAAGGGCAGGCTCATTCTTTGAATGAGGGGGTGAAAAACATGCGGAGGGATAAAGGCCAATCAATTTTAATCATCGCGGGGGCGATAGTAGGACTTCTGGCCCTTTTTGCTCTGGTCATAGACATGGGAAACTACTATGCCCAGCAGCGCATCGTGAGGAACGCCGCCGAAGCCGCGGCTATTGCTGGCGCTCACAAACTGACCCAGCCGAACGTAACCAACCAGAACGTCCTCCTCGCCGTCCGGGATTACATTGAGCGCAACGGCCTCTCCTGGCAGAACGACCGCATAGAAGCCTATTACCTGGACCATGATGGAAACGTCATGGGGCTGATCCCGGCCAACAACAACCCGCCTCCATCCGGAGCAAACGGCGTGCTGGTGAAGGCTGGCAAAGATTTTGGCACCTATTTCGCCCGCCTTATAGGCTTCAACAGCCTCAGCGCCGCGGCCAGCGCTAAAGCATCCATCGTCTGCGGCTCCTGCTCCGCCAGCAACCTCTTCCCCATCGCCGTCAACGACGCAGTCTTTGACAGCACCGGAGGAGTGCCTGTCTTCAACTACGACTACATAATCTGGGATACCGGCAACCCCGAGGCTCCCGGAAACTTCGGGTGGATAAGGTGGAGGAACCAGCAGCCCAGCGAGCAGGTCCTGGTCCAGAACATGGCCGACACTACAAGGAGCGGGGCCTGGAGCGTGGGAGAGTGGGTTGACGCCACAACCGGCGTCACCTGGGGAAGCGAGGTGAGGGAGGAACTCCGGAAACGCATAGACGGCGTGCGTCCCTCCTCGGTCACTGTAATCGTTTACGACCAGGCCCGCGGGCAGGGAGCCAACACCCAGTATCGCATCGGGGGCTTCGCCAGGTTCAGGATCAAAGCTTACTGCAAGGGGCAGAGCGGATATCCCGCCTCCTACAATTGCAACCAGTTCAGTTCCCAGGACAAAGTGATCGTCGGCACCTTTGAGTCCTGGGCTGAGCCTTCCGACCTGGCCGGGTGCGTCTCCTACGGCGTCTGCGCCGTGAAAGCCGGCGAGGGCTCTCCTCCCCCCCAGGCCAACAAGAACATCGTGGGCACTGTGGCCATCCAGGCCGTGCAGCTCAACGAATTCACCCAGATTGTGACCACAACCCAGCACATTCCTGTGGATGTGGTCCTGGTTATTGACACCTCTGGCAGCATGGACGATTACTGGGGCTCCGGGGCCAACCGCCAGAAGAAGATCACCACGGCCAAAAACGTCCTCTTAACCTTCCTCAACTACCTCCAGCCCGATAAAGGCGATAGAGTGGCTCTGGTTAAGTTCCCTCAGGAGGGCTCCACTTCCCGCTACACGCTTCTTTGCGGAGGAGGCATGTCCACATATTACGCCGTAGGGAAGGTGGAAGCAGACCTCACCTCCAACATTAACCAGGTCAAGCAGAAGATCCAGAACCTTACTGCAAGCGGAGGAACTCCCATTGCCAGCGGTCTCAAGAAAGCCAATGATGTCCTCTTCAACTCCCCCAACCGCGGCACCAATGTGCCGGTCATAATCCTGGCTTCCGATGGGATCGCCAACATACGCATAGATGGCCGCTGGACCGGCTTCTCGGGAGAGAGCTCGGAGACGAGTCCGCCTTGCAACCAGCCTGCCATTGATGACGCTATAAACCAGGCCAGTGAGAGCAAGAGACCGGCGGATATGGGGGGAGTGGGCGCCATCGTTTTCTCCATCGCTATAGGGGATAACTTCCAGTATGACCTCCTCAGGGCCATCGCTTCTCCCGACACCGACCCATCCAAACCTCACTTCTTCGTGGCTCCCGGCCCCGCAGAGCTGGAGCAGATCTACCGGAGCATAGCGGAAAGGGTCCAGAACATCGGAAGCGAAGGCTGCTACGTGGAAGAGTATCCCGCTCCAGGCGAGGGAGCCACCGTCGTCCTCTACAAGAACGGCCAGGTTTACAGGACAACGACTGCCTCAGCCACGGGGGCTTTCCAGTTCACAGGCGTTGAGCCCGGGGTCTACCAGATAGCGGCCTGGCTTGAAAGGGACGGCCTCCGCTACGATATCCTGACCGATTCCCTCGGCGGCAACCCGCTCCAGGAGCTGCCCACCATTGAGATCTCCGATTCCCCCGCTTATGAGGTCAAGAACATCAACCTCTACCTCAAGAACTCAACGCCGCTGGTTTGCCAGCAATGAAAACCGCTGCCCCCTCCGCCCTTGGGGTGGAGGGGGCAGTTAAATAAGGGGGGCGAATGGCGAAGAGCAAAGGGCTTTTCCTCTTAGGAGCCGAGGCTTTAATCCTGGCGGTGGCCCTGCTTTTCCTCCTCCCCGCTTCCCCCTCTTTTTCCTTTGCCCTGAAAATCAGGGAGGACTCCCCTGAGGATTTCGCCGACGGCTCCTTCCGGTTCGCGGCCTTGACCCCCGAAGGAGGGGTGAGGCTCCTGCCTCTCTGGACCGGCGGGCAGTGGGTGACCGACAGCCAGAGGCTTCCTGTGGCGCTGAGCAGCCTGAGCGCAGTGGCCTGGCAGGGCAAGATCTTCGTGGTGGGCGGTGATGCCCAGGACGGTTGCCGCCGCCGCGAGGTCTACAGCGCCACCATCAACCCCGACGGCTCCCTCCAGCCCTGGGTTGCGCTGCCCGAAAGCTCCTGGCTCCCGGCCCAGGGACATGGGACAGATCAGTGTCCGGGGACAGGGCGCGATGGCCTGAGCAGCGGCGCCCTCGTCCTCTACCCCCACTCCGAAACCACCGCCACCCTCTACTACATAGGCGGCATAAGGGACGATAACACCACTTCCCCCAAAGTCTACATGGCCACCGTCACCGCCACCACAGGGGAAGTAAGCGGGTGGACTGAAACCACCCCCCTTGATGAATATGGGCTCTGGGGCAAATATTACCACTCGGCCCTTGCGGTGGAAGGCTTCATTTTCGTGATCGGAGGAAATATCGGAACAGGCGCGGCCAACGCCTCCCCCACCGATGAGGTCTGCAAGGCTCCCGTAAACCCCGACGGTTCGCTGGGTGGGTGGGGATGCGCCTGGGGGGAAAGGCTGCCAAGGCCCCTGAGGAACCTCGCCGCCGTCTATTACACCGGCGAACTTAGCAGGACCATCTACGTCATCGGCGGGGAGGACAATACCGGAGCCCTGAGGACCGAGGTCCTCTTCGCCGACGTCATCACCACCTCAACACCGCCAACCCCGACCCTCACCGGGTGGTTCACTTCTTCCGGAGGCTCTCTGCCACAGCCCCTCGGCAGCCACGGCGCGGTTGAGGCCAGGGGAGAGATCTTCCTCATGGGAGGAGAAGTTGGGCTCGGCCAGCAGGTTTCAAACACCGTGCAGCTTGCTCTTGTGGATGAGGAAAGCCCCGAAACCCGCCTCTACGATTGGGGTTCCAGCATAGGCTCGTGGGTTGGCGGGCCGATCCTTCCTCAGGAGCGTTCCCTCCACGCCACCGTTGTGTGGCAGAATTTCATTTACGTTATAGGGGGGGATGGGCCCGAAACTCTTCCCCAGAGGAAAAACACCGTCTACAGGGGGAACATAGAGCAGGCGGGCACGGGCGAAGCTTACTATGCTCCAAAGGGCCTTTACACCTCAAACCCCATCAGGTTTGAACCGGGCAGGCCCGTTACCGTTACCTTGGTTAAATACAACGCTTCCGTTCCCCCTGATACCGGCCTCCGCTTCAGGGAACGCCATCAGACCGGAAGCGGGTGGAGCGACTGGTCGGGCTGGACCAGCCTGATAACCGGAACCAGCGGGTTCAACCTCAACCTCGCAGGCGTTTCGGCCCTCCAGTATCAACTGGAACTCACGAGAGGCCAGCTCATAACCCTAACGCCAGCCCTGGACTGGATTGAATTTTACTACGAAGTTCCTGACCCCACCCTCAGCATCACCAAAACCTCCTACCTCGGTATAGCATCCCCGGGCGACATCCTTGACTACATCCTGACTTTCTCCAACACGGGCGGCATAATCCTGCCCCAGGCGGTCATAACCGAAGAGCTCCCCGAAGGCACAGGTTTCGCAGGCTGGGGGTGGAATCCGGCCGGAGGAAACCTCTACACCAGGACCGTAAGCGTCGGAAGCTATGGCTCGCTCGGTCAGGCCCGCTTCCGGATAAAGATCGGGGAGGGCATACTCTCAGAATACATCACCAATACCGTCTGGATCTCCCACCCGCCCATCACCGACGCCCAGGGCAATGTTTACACTTTTGAGCCCGTCTCCGCCACCTACACCATCCAGATCACCGGGATCAGGTCCTTCCCTAAGAGCGCTCCCCCGCCGCCGGAAAGCATTGTCTACTGGGGCCAGCCCGTAACTTACACCATCACCTTCACCAACTTCTACCGGACCAACTTCTCCACTGTCAACATAACCGATCCCGTGAGCGCACTGCTCTGGGATGTCACGCCTTATGGCGGAGGCATCCTGGAGAACGGGGTCCTTTCCTGGACTCTGGGAAGCCTCTCCCACGGGGAAGCAAGGGAAGTGACCTTCACCGCCCGCATAAGTCCTGGGCTCCCCGCGGGTACACCCATCACCAACGCGGCTTATTCCCAGGCCTTCGTCCCGGGCGAGCCTGAGCCGGTCCTTTCCCAGGTCAGCAACTGGGTCACCCACACGGTCAGAGGGACGGTCCTGTCCATTTCCAAGTCCTCAGCGCCCCCGCCTGGCTCCCAGGTGCGCTGGTATGACCCCATAACTTACACCATAACCGTGACCAATGCCGGCTATTATACCTTCACCGTGGCCCTGACGGACACGCTGGACACCTATGCCCTGGACTTCGTGAGCGCATCGCCGGGCGGCTCTTACTCCGGCAACACCGTCGCCTGGACGGTCGGTCCTCTTGGGCCTGGCGCTTCCGCGGTCGTGACCGTTGCGGCCAGGGTTAAGTGCGGGCTTGAGGAAAATTACGAGATCACTAACACCGCCCGGGCTACGGCGGAAGCCTCGGATGTCTTCCAGTCCAATTCCGTGACCCACACCGTGGCCGGTCCGGCGGCGCTGACGCTGGCCAAAGTTTCCAATCCCCCTCCTGGCTCCCCGGTCTCGCCGGGAACCGCCATAACTTACACCATCCACTACACCAACACGGGCCAGTCCCCAGCCGCAGGGGTGGTTATAACGGACCCGCTCGATCCGGGGCTCCAGCACCTCAGCGGCGGGACCCTCACCGGAAGTGTAATAAGCTGGACCGTGGGAAGGGTTGAGCCGGGGGCTTCGGGCTTCGTCACCTTCACGGCCCAGGTGAAAAGCAATGCCTCTGGAACCATAACCAACTATGCCTACATATCGGCCGAATGCCTCGGTGTGGTTCAGAGCAACCCGGTAACCCATACCGTCAGCGCACCCGCGCCTTACCTTGTGGTGAGCAAGGCTTCCCAGCCTCTGGCCGGGAGCGCGGTCCAGGCCGGCGACCTCATAACCTACTCCATCCGGATCACCAACACCGGCAGCGTCCCAGCTTACGGCGTAATGGTCACGGACCCCCTGGATTTAAGGCTCCAGTTCGTATCGGGCAGCCCGACCCCGGCCTATTCCAGCGGCGTCCTGAGCTGGACGGTGGGCTCGCTGGCTCCTGAAAGCTCCTGGAGCGCAACCTTCACCGCCAGGGTGGTGACCTGCACCGCCGGGATTATCTCTAACACGGCCTACGCCGCTGGACAGGGGCTTGGCCTGAAGGCTTCGGAGATGGTCACCCACGCCATTGCCGGATGCCCGGCCCTCTCGGTGAGCAAAGGGTCAGTGCCTCCGCCCGGCTCGCCGGTTTTCCCCGGCGACCTCATAACCTATACCCTCTATTTCACCAACTCCGGCGGGATTGCCCGGAATTTGGTCCTTACTGATCTGCTCCCCGCTGGCGTCACGCTGGTGGATTCCGGAGGGGCAAGCGTCAGCGACGGTTCGCTCTTCTGGTCGGGGTTGAGCCTCGGCCAGGGGGCTTCGGGCCAGAAGACCTTTATCGTCCAGGTCAACCCATCCCTCCCGCGCTGCCAGGCCTATACCATCACCAACGAATTCTACGGCGTGGAAGCCAGGGAGAGCTACGGGAATTTCCCTGGATCAAGGGGGGCAAAAGTTGAGCACCCGGTCGCCTTCATCCCTGACCTCTCGGTCTCGGTGAGCGATGGTAAGGGGCTGATAAGCTCTGGCGAGATCCTGACTTACATCATCACTTATACCAACCTCTGCGGGCTCAGGGTGGAGAGCGCGGTCCTGGGCATAACCCTGAGCAACGGCCTTAACGCCGGCTCCAACCCCGGCTGGTCCGGCTCCGGCAATTACTACACCCGCTCCGTCGGGCCGATTGAGGGAGGGGCAAGCGACAGGGTTAACTTCTCCGCCCAGGTCGCCTCCTCGCCTCCGGGCAGCGTCGGCGTTACGGTGACGATCTGGACCTCCGGGCGCGAATGGGATCCCTGGAACAACATTGCCAGCGACTGGGACGTGACCGGCGGGGTGGACCTGGTGATAAGCAGGCTGGAGGTTTCCCCGGCCTCCGTTCCCATCACCGGGACCATGAGGGTCACGGTAACGGCCCTGAACCAGGGGAACCAGGCCGTCGGCAGGGACGTGGGCCTCCTGCTTTACCTTAAGCCTCACCCCTCGCCTCCTCCTTCCCGCTCAGGCGATTGGGATGGGATCCTGCAGGCCTGTCCGGATAGATATGGAGGGTATTGCTTTGAGTGGGTTCCCGCGGGCAACCTCGGGGCCAGTGGCTTATATACCGCCGCTTTCAGCGTGTCCCCTGCTGCTATTGGGCCCGGAGTTTACGACCTCTACGCCTACATTGACGTTGGCGATTCTTTATGGCATTGCAATGACAATTCGGGGTGTGTGCTGGAGAGTTGCGAGGTTAACAACTGGGCGGGCTGGCGCGGGGTGCAGGTAACGGGCGGGAACCTGCGCAAGGTATTCCTGCCCCTGGTCCTGAGGAACTGGGGGCGTTGATTTCCAGGAGCCTGTCCCCCTCCCAGGGGGCATGGGGGGTGTCCCCCGCCCTATTCTATCTTCCCCACCCCCGTTCCCTGCGGCTGAGCCTGGCTTCAGCCTCCCACTCGTGGGCGGGTTTCAGGAGCCGCCAGCTCGCCCCCAATTTTGTTTTTGTGGGGGGACACCCCCCCCTTCCCCCCGCTCACAGGGACCCGGGGCGCCCCCCCCACCGCCCT
>DAOUBN010000227.1:0-4847 GCA_034432815.1 Anaerolineae bacterium
GCACATCCCCCAGGCCCCCTGGCATGGGGGCTTCGCCCCCCCGCACCCTCCGGCATGGGGGCTTCGCCCGCTGAAGGGTTTACTCATACCGTAGCGCTTCTATGGGGTTGAGGCTGGCAGCCTTGTTGGCCGGGTAAATCCCGAAGAAGAGCCCCACCGCCGCCGAAAAGAAAACGGCCAGAAGCACAGACCAGGGCGTCACCAGAGTTTCAATGTTGCTGCCGCCAATGTTTATCTTCCCGATACCCCACGAGGCCATCCACCCCAGAACTATCCCGATCGCTCCTCCGAGAAGGCTCAGGACCGTGGCCTCGGTCAGGAACTGGAGAAGTATATCCCTCCTCCTGGCTCCCACCGCCATCCTTATCCCTATTTCCCGGGTCCGCTCCGTGACCGAAACCAGCATTATGTTCATTATCCCGATGCCGCCCACTATAAGGGATATGGCCCCTATGCTCCCCAGGAAGATGGTGAAAATGTTGGTGATGGCGTTGGCCATGCCGAGCATGTCTTCCTGAGTTACGATGGAGAAGTCATCATCAGCCCAGAGAGGAAGGTCATGGCGCTTCCGGAGGAGGTCCCGGATTTCCTCTATGGCCTGGTTAAGGAGGTTCCTGTCCCGCGCCTGGGCGTAAATCGCCGTCACGCTGGGCTGACCTCGCCAGTCGGCGCGGCGGGGAAAATAAGTGAAGGCCGTGGTTATCGGGATTATAATCAGGTCATCCTGGGTGAACATCCCGGCCCCACCTTTTTTCTCCAGGACCCCGATTACCCTGAAGGAAACCCTGTTTATCTTGATAACCTGCCCCACCGGGTCCTGATCACCGAAAAGGGTCCTGGCCACGTCGGCCCCCAGGACGGCCACGAGGGATCGGGCCCTGACGTGGGCTTCGGTGATGAAGGAGCCCGATGCCACCCTGTGGTTGCGCACCGTGGTGTAATCGGGCGTGGTCCCGACCAGGTTGGTCTGGGCGTTGGAATCCAGGTAAACCGCCTGCACCCCGCTCTGGATCACCGGGGCCACGCCATTCAGGGAGGGTAGGTCCTTCATGGCTTCGGCATCGGCATAAGTGAGGGTTATGGCTGACCCGAGCCCTCCCCTTATGGCGCCCATTGTCATGCGGCCGGGAAGGATTATGATGAGGTTTGTCCCGATGCTCTCAATCTGCCTCGTGACCGAGGCCTGGGTCCCTCCGCCGATGGAGAGCATGGTGATTACGGCCATAACCCCAATGACTATGCCCAGGATGGTGAGGCCGGAGCGCATCCGGTTGGCCATTATGCTCTGGAAAGCCAGCTGCAGGTTCTCCTTAAGGTTCATGGCCTTTCCTCCCCCACTATCTGCCCGTCAAGAAGCCTGATTATCCTCCCGGCGTAGGACGCCACTTTGGGGTCATGAGTCACCAGTACCACTGTTATCCCCATCTCCCGGTTGAGCCTCCTGAAGATCTCCATGATTTCGGTTCCGGATTTTGAATCCAGGTTCCCTGTAGGCTCATCGGCCAGGATTATGGAGGGGTTGTTGACCAGAGCTCTGGCGATGGCTACCCGCTGCTGTTCCCCTCCCGAAAGCTCCGTCGGCCTGTGGTGGAGCCTGTCCCCGAGCCCCACCGCCTGGAGGGCTTCAATGGCCCTCTTCTTCCTCTCCCGGCCGTTAACCCCGGCGTAGATGAGGGGGAGTTCCACGTTCTGGACCGCCGTGGCCCTGGGCAGCAGGTTGAACATCTGGAAGACGAAGCCTATCTTGCGGTTGCGGACCTCAGCGAGCTGGTTCTCGCTCAGGGTTTCCACCGGGATGCCTTCCAGCCTGTATCTTCCGGAAGTCGGCCGGTCAAGGCAGCCCATTATGTTCATCAGGGTTGACTTGCCCGAACCCGACGGCCCCATTATGGCCACCATCTCCCCCTTTTCTATGACAAGGGAAACGCCTCTCAGGGCAGGGACCTCCACTTTGCCCATCCTGTAAATTTTCACGATATCCTCAAGCTCTATGAGAGCCACGGCTGCCACCTCCTCTCACCGCACTCCCCGGAAAGTCCCCCCGCCGAACATGAAAGGACCGGATGGACGCAGGATCTGCTGGGGAAGGCTGACCATCACCAGGTCCCCTTCTTTAATGTCTCCCTCCACGATTTCGGCCATGGTCTCGCTGGACATCCCCACTTTAACCGGGACCGGGATGAAGTTTTCCCCTCGCTTCACCATCACTATTTGCTTCCCCTGGCGGGATTGGATGGCCCTCGCCGGAACCAGGAGGACGTTTTCGGCACGGCCCACCAGGATGTTGAGGTTTGCGGTCATCCCCACCCTTATGCGCTCGTCCGGGTTCTCAATCTGGATTGTCACCGGGTAATTGACCACGCCCTGAACTGTCTGCCCGACTCTTCCAACCCTGACCACCTTTCCCCTGTAGGTGCGGTCGGGGAGGGCGTCAAAGGATATCTCCACCTCCTGGCCTTCCTTAACCTTGTCCACATCCACTTCCACAAGCTGGGTCTCAACTTCAAGGGACGAGAGGTCCACCAGGGTTATGGCGGGGGTGCCTGGCCCTGCCGTTCCTCCCACCACTATGCTGATGTCGGCGACAAGGCCGTCAAAGGGGGCTTTGAGGGTGGCATTCTCCAGGTTGAGCCTGGCCTGTTCAAGGGCTATCTCAGCCTGGCGGACCTGTGCCCTGGCTATGGCCAGGTCTTCTTCGGTAGGATATTTCTCCAGTTCCTCAAGCTGGGCTCTGGCCTGGGCCAGTTGAGCGGCGGCGCTGTATAAAGCAGTATCGGTGTATTTGGAGATGGTCAACTCGTAATTGAGCCTGGCAGCCTCATAGTCCAGGGTGGCCTGGTGAAGTTGCTGGGCCTGGGGCAGGGAAGCGGCCTCCGGCCTCCAGCCTACTTTATCATACTGGGCCTGGGCCTGCTCCAGAGCTATGCGGGCCTTCTCCAGGTTTATTTCAGCCAGGCGTATCTGCTTATCCCGGTTGGCCACATCGGCTTTGGCGGCCTCGTAAGCAGCCTGGGCGCTGCGGAGGGCTGCCCTGGCAGCCTCAATCTGGGCCTGAGATTTGCCCTTGAGGAGCTTGTTGAGCTGGGCCCTGGCTATGGCCAGGTTCGCTTCGGCCTGGGCCACCTGCAATTCAAGCGCCCTGGTGTCAAGGCGAGCCAGGGGCTGCCCCTCCCGCACGAACTCCCCTTCCTCCACCATTATTTCCGCCACTTTCCCCGATGTCTGGAAAGAGAGGCTGACCTGGGCTTTTGCCTTCACCGAGCCCACAGCCGAAACCGTCACCACCAGGTTCCCGCGCCGGACCGGGACTGTCTCCACAGTTGTCTGCGACCTTCCCCTGGGCCTGAATCCGAACCAGTAAATAAGCCCTCCAGCAATCAAAGCCAGCACAAAACCGATTATAATCCATCTGCGACGCATTTCGCCTCCTCCAGGGGTGTCTCTTGTTTATTTTAGTGCAACCCTGTGAAGGAATTGTGAAGCGTCTTCAATGGGGCAAAAGAAAGCCGGTGGATTGGGGATGGTCCCAGCCTCCTGAGAGCCTCCCTGTGCTGGGGCGTCCCGTAGCCTTTGTGGGATGAAAAACTGTAACCGGGGAAAAGCTCATCCATAGCTGCCATCCACCGGTCCCTCAGAACCTTAGCCACTATAGAGGCAGCGGCGATGGAAAGGCAAAGGTTATCCCCCGAGGTCACTGCCTCCTGGGGGATGGGGACTTCGGGGAGGAGCATGTAATCAATGAGCAGGAACTGAGGGGGCGGGTTGAGTTGCGAAACGGCCAGGGCCATGGCCTCACCGGTAGCCCTGACTATCCCAACCCGGTCAATCCTTTCGGGAGGGACGAACCCCACCCCCCAGGAGATGGCCAGGGAGGAGATCAGTTCAAAGAGTCTCTCCCTGTCCTCAGGCCTGAGCTTTTTGGAATCGCAAACTTCGGCCAGGGTGGATTCAATTTCGGGATCGTCAAGGGGGAGTATGACTGCTCCCGCCACTACAGGACCAGCCCAGGCTCCTCTGCCGGCCTCGTCAATGCCGGCGATATACCTGTAGCCTTTTCTCAGGAGCTCCTTCTCCAGGGGCGAAACCTGCATTCCCCTTTATTCTCTCTTCTCCTTCAGGCGGGCGGCTTTCCCGCTCAGGCCCCTCAGGTAGTAGAGTTTGCTCCTCCGCACCTTGGCCCGGCGCACAATCTCCACCTTCTCAATCCTCGGGGAATGAAGGGGGAAGATCCTCTCAATCCCCACGTTGTGGGCCCCTATCCTGCGGACAGTAAAAGTCGCCCCTGTCCCGGTTCCCCTGATCTTTATGACCACCCCTTCAAATACCTGGACCCTTTCGCCTTCTTCCTCGGCGAACCTGTAATGCACCCTGACTGTATCTCCGGGGCGTATGTCCGGGACGGAGGGCTTTTCGCTCACCTTTTCCACAGCTTTTATGGCCTGCTGCACGTCCATCTCACCTCACCCCTTTCCGAAGAGTGGTTTGAATTTTAACACAGAGGCCGCGAAAATACAAATCGCGCAGGCGCAGCTGATATTTAGGAATACCCTCACAGGGTTTCTCAATGCTCCCCTGCATCCGGGCAAAGGGAAGGGGAAGTAAGGAGTGTCCCCCACAAAAACAAAATTGGGGGCGAGTTGCTAACTCCTGAAAGCCAGGCCAAGCCGCGGCAAACGAGGGTAGGGAAACTTGTTTTCCCCACCCTCCCTTGCTCAGGGTTCGCCAGGATCCAGAGTCCCACTCGTGGGCGGGTTGCAGAGGTCGCCTTCTCGCCCCTTTGAGTTGTTTTTCTGGGGGGACACCCCCCCACACCCCCGGGATGGGGCTACGCCCCCTCCACCCCCATT
>DAOUBN010000228.1:0-17577 GCA_034432815.1 Anaerolineae bacterium
GGTGACCCCCCACGAAATAAAAATCGGGGGCGAGATGGCATCTCTTGAAGCCGTCTTCGGGTGGGACCCTGAAGCCGGGCTCAGCCCCAGGGAACGGGGGTGGGAAAAAGGAGAAAAGGGGTGGGGGGACATCCCCCGTAGCCCCCCGGGAGGGGGCTCTGCCCCCTCCGCCCCCGTGAAAGGGGGAAAAACAAGGGGTGCAGGGGGACGAAGTCCCTCTGACGGGGGGAAGTGGGGGGTGTCCCCCCACGAAAACTAAAATGGGGGCGAGATGGCACCTCCTGAACCCCGCCCACGAGTGGGACCCTGAAGCAAGGCTTAGCCGCAGTTAACGGGGGTGGGAAAAAGGAGAAAAAGGGGGAGACCCCGCAATCCCCCTGGCATGAGGGCTTTGCCCCCCTGCACCCCCCGTTTTTTTCCAGCCCGGATGTGTAAGAGCGCGGCAAAATTCCTCCTCTTGCCAATCTGACCAAAATGCAGTATCTTAAATTTCTGGTGGGCCAAAATTCCGTGGGAAGGAGGGGACTATGGCAGAACTCAGCCGGGAGGAAGCGAAAAAGAGGATTGAAGAACTGCGCAGGCTCATAAACTACCACGATTACCTCTATTACGTCCTGGACTCTCCGGAAATAAGCGATGCCGAATACGATGCCCTCAAGCGGGAGCTCAAACGGCTTGAGGAGCTTTACCCCGAATTCATCACGCCCGATTCCCCAACCCAGAGGGTAGGGGGGCAGCCGGCCGAAGGCTTCGCTGAAGTCCGGCACCCGAAGCCCATGCTCAGCCTCCAGGACGCCTTCAACGACGAGGAAATGTGGGCCTGGTTCAGGCGCATCTCCAAACTCCTGCCCGAAGGAGTAAAGCCCGAAGACCTGGAATTCACCGTTGAGCCCAAGATTGACGGCCTCACAGTAGTGCTCACCTACGAGAATGGGGTCTACGTGAAGGGTGCTACCCGGGGCGATGGCTTCGTGGGAGAAGATGTGACAGCCAACCTCAAGACCATAAAGACAGTCCCCCTCCGCATACCCGTCGTCCCCGATGGGGAACCCCCGAAGCGTCTGGTGGTCAGGGGCGAAGCCTACATGCCCATAAGCGCTTTTGAGGAATTCAACCGCCGCCAGGCGGAACTCGGCCAGAGGACCTTCGCCAACCCCCGCAACGCCGCCGCCGGCTCCATTCGCCAGCTTGACCCCTCCATAACGGCCCAGAGGCCCCTCCGCATCTTCACCTACGCCATCGTGGAGATTGAGGGCGGGAAACCCATAAGGACCCAGTGGGAGGCCCTGGAATACCTCAAAGCCCTCGGCTTCCCCGTCAACCCCGAAAACCGGCTGGCCAGGAGCTTTGAAGAAGTCCTCGCCCTCTCCAAAGAACTGATGAAGAAGAGGGATTCCCTGGATTACGAAGTGGACGGAGTGGTGGTCAAGATAAACGACCTGGCCATACAGGAAGCCCTCGGGGTTGTGGGGAACGCCCCCAGAGGGGCCATAGCCTACAAGTTCCCGGGCCGTGAGGCCACCACAAAGCTCCTGGACATCATCATAAACGTAGGCCGCACAGGCTCCCTTAACCCCGTCGCCATCCTGGAGCCGGTCTATGTGGGCGGGGTCATCGTCAAGCAGGCTGCCCTCCACAACGAGGAGGACATCCACCGGAAAGACATCCGCATAGGCGATACCGTGATCGTCAGGCGGGCCGGGGAAGTGATCCCCCAGGTGGTGGGGCCGGTGAAGGAACTCCGCACGGGCCAGGAGAAAATCTTCTACATGCCGAAGAACTGCCCCGTCTGCGGCGAACCCGTGGTCAAGCCCGAAAACGAAGTGGATTACTACTGTGTTAACGCCGCCTGCCCGGCCCAGCTCGTGCGCCGGATTGAATACTGGGCCTCCAAGGGCGCCATGGACATTGAAGGGCTGGGGGAGAAAGTGGCGGAGCTGCTGGTGAAGGAAGGCCTCGTCAAGGATGTGGCCGACCTTTACTACCTCAAGCCGGAGCAACTCCTCAGGCTGGAAGGTTTCGCCGAGAAGAAAGTGAGCAACCTCCTGAACGCCATAGAAGCCTCCAAGCAGAGACCTTTCTGGCGCGTCCTCACTGGCCTCGGCATAAGGTATGTCGGGGAGATAGTGGCCCAGACCCTGGCGAAGCACTACCCCTCCATTGACAAGCTGATGGCTGCCACCGAGGAAGAACTCATGCAGATTGAAGGCATAGGGCCGAGGATCGCCCGGAGCGTGGTGGATTTCTTCTCCAGGCCCCGCCACAGGGAAATCATTGAGAAGCTCCGCCGGGCTGGCGTCCGGCTGGCGGAAGAGGAAGTCAGGGTGGTGGAGGAAGGGCCGAAGCCTCTGGCCGGGCTCACCTTCGTGATAACCGGCACCCTCTCGGTCCCGAGGGAGGAGTTCGCCGCCCTGATTGAACGCTACGGGGGCAAAGTGGCCGACGCCGTAACCCGCAAGACCAATTACCTTATCGTGGGCGAAGCCCCCGGCGCCACCAAATACAACCGCGCCCGCGAACTCGGCATACCCATGATAACGGAGGAGGATGTCCGGAGGATGATTGAAGAGGGGGTGAAAAGTTGAAACGCTACGATGTGGTGATCGTAGGGGCAGGGCCCACCGGAATCTTCACAGCCCTCAAGCTTGTCCGGGAAAATCCATCCCTTCGCATCCTGATCCTGGACAAAGGCCCCGATCTTGAAAAGAGGCAATGTCCCGCTCAGCGCCCTGGGGGGAAGTGCGTCCACTGCAACCCATGCCATGTCCTTTCGGGCTGGGGAGGAGCAGGCGCCTTCAGCGATGGGAAACTCACCCTCTCCCCCGAGGTGGGAGGGAACCTGGGCGATTACCTGAACGGAGACCGGCTCCGGACCATCATTGATGAGGTGGACAGACTCTACACCCAGTTCGGAGCCAGCAGCCCGGTTTTCGGGGCCGACCCCGACGAGGTGGAGCGCCTCCAGAAGAAGGCGGCAAAGGCAGGCCTCAGGCTCCTGGCGATGCCCGTCCGCCACATCGGGACTGAAAACTGCCGGGAAGTCCTCCGCAACATGCGCGAGGAGCTCCTTTCCCGGGGCGTGGAAATAAGGATGAAGACGCCCATCGCCCGAATCCTGGCAGAAGATTCCACCGTCAGAGGTGTTGAAACGGAGAACGGCGAAACCATCCAGGCCGACTTCGTGGTCATAGCACCGGGAAGGGAAGGAGCCTCCTGGCTGGCGGGAATCGCCAGGGAACTCAACCTCTCCCTGGACCGCAACCCCGTGGACATAGGGGTGAGGGTGGAGGTCCCGGCCGTGGTTATGGAGCCCCTCACCAGCGTCCTCTACGAGAGCAAGCTCTTCTACACCTCCAGAGCCTTTGACGATAAGGTCCGAACCTTCTGCATGAACCCTTACGGCGAGGTGGTCCTGGAATATGTGGGGGACGTGATAACGGTCAACGGCCACAGCTACGCCAACCGCAAGACCCTCAACACCAACTTCGCCATCCTGGTGAGCAAGCGCTTCACCGAACCCTTCAAGGACCCGATAGCTTACGGAAAATCCATAGCCCGGCTGGCCAACCTCCTGAGCGGAGGGGTGATCGTCCAGAGGCTCGGAGACCTGGAACAGGGACGCCGCTCAACGCCCGAGAGGCTCTCCAGGAGCATTGTAACCCCAACCCTCAAGGATGCGACCCCGGGAGACCTGGGCCTCGTGTTGCCCTACCGCTATCTTGTGGACATCCTGGAGATGCTCAGAGCCATGGACGAGCTTGTCCCCGGGGTTTATTCCCCCCACACCCTCCTCTATGGGGTGGAAGTCAAATTCTACTCCTCGCGCCTCAAGCTCACCCCTTCCCTTGAAACGGAGGTAAGGAACCTGTTCGCGGCGGGGGATGGAGCCGGGGTGACCAGGGGGCTGGTCCAGGCCTCGGCTTCCGGCCTGGTGGTGGCCGAGGAGATACTCCGCAGGGCAGGACGGCCATGAAAGAAAGCCTCACCCCCATGCTCAGGCAATACCGCCAGCTCAAAGCCGCCTACCCCGATGCCATCCTCCTCTTCCGCCTGGGCGATTTCTATGAAATGTTTGACGAAGACGCCAGAGTCGTCTCCCGGGAGCTGGAGCTCGTCCTCACCTCCAGGCGTTTCTCCAAGACCGTGAAGCTCCCCATGTGCGGCATCCCATACCACCAGCTCACCACCTACATCGGAAAGCTCATAGAAAAGGGCTACAAAATAGCCATAGCCGAGCAGATGGAGGAGCCGGGCAAAGGCAAACGCCTGGTGAGGAGGGAGATCGTCCGGGTCATAACCCCTGGAACGGTGGTGGAAGAAGGCCTTCTGCCCGACAAAGAGGAGAACTTCCTGGCCTCCATCTTCCGGAGCGATGAGGGATTTGGCCTGGCAATCATGGAGCTTTCCACTGGCGATTTCTCAGCCACCCAGGTTGAGGGGCCCAGCTCTCTGGAATCCCTGCTGGAGGAACTGGAGCGCCTCCGCCCGAGCGAATACGTTATCCCGGCTTCCCTGGCTTCCGACCAGAACTTTACCTCGCGCCTCCTCAGCATAAGGAAAGCCCGTCTCTCACCCCAGCAGGGTGAATCCTTTTCCCTGCTTTCGGCCCAGGAAAGCCTTTTATCCCACCTGGCTTCAATCCCCGAGGAATTGAAAAGCTCGCCCCTGGCTCTCAGAGCGGCCGGTGCCCTCCTCCGATACCTCAAGGAAAACCAGCTTTCGGACCTGGAGCATGTAAGGAGCATCCGGGTTTACAGCCTCTCAGCCTACATGAGCCTGGATGCTGTAACCTGCCGCAACCTGGAGTTGCTCAGGACCCTCAGGGAGGGCGAGACCCGCGGCTCCCTGTTCTGGGTCCTGGACCACACCTGCACAGCCATGGGGGCAAGGCTCCTGAAGCGCTGGATAACCAGGCCCCTTCTGGACCCCGAAGCTATAAAGGCAAGGCTTGACGCTGTGGAAAACCTGGCCCAGGACCACCTCCTCAGGTCCGACCTCCGCTCCCTGCTGGACGGCCTCTACGATGTGGAGAGGCTGGTGGGGAGAATAGGGTTCGGAAGCGCCAACGCCAGGGATCTGGTCGGGCTGAGGCGTTCCCTGGAGAGGATCCCGGCGATAAAGGAGGTCCTGAACCGGGCCCAGGCCCCCCTCCTCAAGGAACTGAACAGGGCCCTTGACCCCCTTCAGGATGTGGCCCTGCTCATCCGCAATGCCCTGGTGGATAACCCTCCGATCCTGGTGAGGGAAGGAGGCCTTATCCGCCCGGGATACAGCCGGGAGCTGGACTCCTTGCGCCGGGAGATCGCCTCGGGCAAAGCCTGGCTTGCGGAATACGAGGCTAAAGAGAGGGAAAGGACCGGGATCAGGAACCTGCGCATCCGCTACAACGAGGTATTCGGTTTCTTCATTGAAGTGACCCGAAGCTACCTGCACCTTGTCCCGCCCCACTACGAGCGTAAAGCCACCATCTCCGGAGCCGAGCGCTTCATCACCCCTGAACTCAAAGCTAAGGAGAGCGAGATCCTGGCTGCTCAGGACAAAGCCAGGGAACTGGAATATGAGCTTTTCGTCAGGCTGAGGAGAGAAGTGGCCTCCCGGATGGACCGCCTCCAGCAGGCCAGCCGGATCCTGGCCCAGCTGGATGTCCTCTGCTCCCTGGCCGAAGCCGCAGCCCGCTACGGCTACACCAAACCCGCCGTGGACGAGAGCATGGTCATAAGTATAAAGGAGGGTCGCCACCCCGTGGTGGAGAGGATGATGCCGGAGGGGGAGCCTTTCGTTCCCAACGACGCCTTCCTTGGAGGGGATGGCGACAGGCTCCTCATAATAACCGGACCCAACATGAGCGGGAAAAGCGTATACGTCCGCCAGATCGCCCTCATAACCCTCATGGCCCAGATGGGGAGCTTTGTCCCGGCCAGGGAGGCCAGGATAGGCATTGTGGACAAGATCTTCACCCGCGTTGGCGCAACGGACGAAATCGCCAGGGGGCGCTCCACCTTCCTGGTGGAGATGGGGGAGACGGCCCACATCCTGCACAACGCCACCCCCAGAAGCCTCATAATCCTGGACGAAGTCGGGCGGGGAACCAGCACTTACGACGGGATGAGCATAGCCTGGGCTGTGGCCGAATACATCCACAACCGGATAAAGGCCCGCACCCTCTTCGCCACTCACTACCATGAGCTTACGGAGCTGGAAAAACACCTGGAAGGAGCCAAAAACTACAGCCTGGCCGTGGCGGAGGAGGGGGGTAAGATAATCTTCCTCAGGCGAGTTGTCCGGGGCGGAGCTGGCAGAAGCTACGGCATCCAGGTGGCGAAGCTTGCCGGCCTGCCCGAGGAAGTGACGGAAAGGGCGAGAGAAATCCTGGAAAAGGCCGAGAAGGGCTACGCCCCCCAGCCCCTGGCTTTCCGGGAGATAGCCCCGAAGCCCGAAAGTTTCGTCCTTCCCACTGGCGACGAGGCTGTCTGGGAAGTGGTGAAAGAAATATTCCGGGTGGACATTGCCAACCTGACCCCGGTCCAGGCCCTGGTCCTCCTGAATGAACTCCAGATGAGGCTGAAGGGCCGGCTGAGGGCCTGACTCGCCTTTCTTTCTCCCGCCCCGTTTGCTGTGGCCACGCCTGGCTTCAGGCTCCCACCCGGAGGCGAGTTTCAGGAGGTGGCAACTCGCCCCCGGTTTTTTTTATTCTTTCGGGGGCACATCCCCCGAACCCCCTCCCGGGGGTCTGGGTGGTGTCCCTCCGCTCTTTTTTCTCTTTTTCCCACCCCCGTTCCCTGCGGCTAAGCGTGGCCTTCAGTCCCCCACTCGTGGGTGGGTTTCAGGAGTTGCCAGCTCGCCCCCAATTTTAGTTTTCGTGGGGGGACACCCCCCACTTCTCCCCGCCAGGGAGACTCCGTCCCCCTGCACCCCCGGTTTTCTTCTCTCACGGGGGTGGAGGGGGCGAAGCCCCCATGCCAGGGGGCCTGGGGGGGTGTCCCCCAGAAAAAATCGTGGGGGTGGAGGGGGCTTTGCCCCCTCCTGGGGGGTCTGGAGGGTGTCCCCCCAGAAAAACCAATTAAAGGGGCGAGAAGGCAACTCCTGCAACCTGGCCACGAGAGGGATCCTGAACCCTGGCGAACCCTCAGCAAACGAGGGCGGGGAAAAGAAAAAGCAGGGGTGTCCCTTACTCCCCCGTCAGGGGGACTCTGTCCCCCTGCACCCCCTGTTTTTCCAGGAGCGGGGCCCTGAACCCCGGCGAACCCCTGATCCCACAAGGGTTGGGGGAAAAAGCAGGTAGAGAGATATCCCCGCCTGATGGGGACTCATTTCATCGTGCGCCCCTTTGCGCTTCCGGCTTGTGGTATAATAGAATTAACCCGGCAAGAGGGAAGGTTTTGGGACGATATACAGTAGGCCTTAACGCGCATCTGCTTTCCCTGGCTCAGAGCTACAGGGGGGCAGGCATTAACCAATACATCTACAACCTCCTGCGTCTCCTCCCCGCAGTGGACGGGGAGGGAAATTATGTGGCGTTTCTGGGGGAAAAGGGAGCCCGTTTTCCCGGGGTAAAAATGCATCTGACCTCGCTCCCCACCGCCAGGCCCCCGGTCAGGATCTTCTGGGAACAGGCCATTCAGCCCTGGTCCCTACTGAGAGAAAGGGTTGAACTGTTGCACAGCCTTGCCTTCGTAGGGCCTCTCATTTCCCCCTGCCCTTTCGTGGTTACGGTCTATGACCTGAGCTTCCTCCTCTTTCCCGAAAGCTTCAGGCCCTGGAACAGGCTTTATCTCTCCCTCTTCACAAGGCTCTCGGTCAGGAAGGCGCTCAGGGTCATAGCCATCTCAGAGAACACCAGAAGGGACCTGGTGAGGATCCTGGGGGTGGAGGAGGGCAAAGTCAGGGTAACCTATTGCGGGTGCGATGGGAGCATGAGGCCTCTCCCTCGCCGGGAGGTGGAGGAATTCCGCAGGAAAAAGGGCCTGCCTGAGCGATTCATCCTCTTTCTGGGCACGATTGAACCCCGCAAGAACCTGGTCCGCCTCCTTGAAGCATACCGCAAGCTCAGGGGAAAAGGGGTGAAGCTCGTCCTGGCCGGGGGGCTCGGCTGGGGGTATGAGCCTGTCCTGAGGGCAATAGAGGAGCTCGGCCTGGAGGGCGATGTCCTCCTGCCCGGTTTCATCCCTCAGGAAGAGAAAGTTTACTGGTATAACGCCGCGGAAATCTTCGTTTACCCTTCCCTCTACGAGGGGTTTGGCCTCCCTCCCCTTGAGGCCATGGCCTGCGGCACCCCGGTAGTGGCATCCAGCGCGGCGAGCCTGCCGGAAGTGGTGGGGGATGGGGGGATCCTGGTGGACCCCGCCGACCCTGAAGCCCTGGCCGGAGCCATATCGGCCCTCCTTGATAGCCCTGAGGAGCGCGAGAGGCTCAGGGAGAAAGGGCTCCGGCGTGCCGGGAAATTTTCCTGGGAACAAACGGCTCGCGAAACCGTCAGCATATATAGGGAGGCTCTGGCCGAAAGGAGGCTTCTGGAATGAAAAAATTCCGCCAGAAGGTGGCTTTCTTCACAGCCCTGGCCGATATTCTTTCCATAAACCTGGCTTTCGCCTTGGCTTACTGGGTCCGCTACGAGCTTGAGTGGATAAAGCCTGTGGCTGAGGCCCACTATGTCCCCTACCGCTTTTACCTCCCCTTCTCCCTGATCCTCACCTTCATCCTTATGCTCACCTATTTCGTCCAGAAGCTATACGATTACGAACGGATGAAATCCCTTTCCGATGAGCTCACCACCATCTTCACCGGGGCAGCGACGGGCATCCTCATCCTGGTGGCGATCTTCTTCTTCTACCGTCCCCTCTTCTACTCCCGCCTGCTCCTCATCTACGCCTTCGCCTTCACTGTCATTATATTAAGCCTGGTTCGGGTCCTGAGGAACTTCGTGCTGGGACTCCTGCGGAAGAAAGGTATAGGGGTGACCCGCGTCCTCATAGTGGGGGCAGGGGATATAGGAAGGAGAGTGATGCGGAACATCCTGGCCCAGCCCCACCTGGGATACCACGTGGTGGGCTTTGTGGACGATAACCCCGAAAAGGGCTACGGATACATAGGCCGGTTCAGGGGGCTTGGGGAGCTGGAGAAAATACCCCAGATCGTCCGGGAAGAGGCCGTGGATGAGGTCATAATAACCCTTCCCTGGATGTATCACCGGAAGATCCTGGGCATAATGGAGCAGTGCGAGCGCTACAACGTCAAGGCCAAGATCGTGCCCGACCTCTTCCAGATGAGCCTCAGCCAGATTGAGGTGGATGACCTGAGCGGCCTTCCCCTCATCAGCATAAGGCCCCTGGCCTTCAGGCGATGGGAAAGGCTGATCAAAAGGGCAATGGACCTGCTCATCGCTTCCGTAGCTCTCATCGTGTTCCTCCCCCTGATGCTCATCATAGCCCTTGCCATCAAGCTGGACTCCCCCGGTCCTGTCCTCTTCAAGCAGGTCAGGGTCGGGAAAGGCGGGCAAGAGTTTGTGATATACAAGTTCCGATCCATGAGGTGGGGGGCCGAGGAGGAGCAGGAGCGCCTCAGGGAGCTGAGCGAGGTTGATGGCCCCATTTTCAAGATCAAAAACGACCCCCGCTGCACGAGGGTGGGGAGGATAATAAGGCGCTTCAGTCTGGATGAGCTTCCACAGCTTTACAATGTCCTGAGGGGAGAGATGAGCCTTGTTGGGCCAAGACCCCCCTTGCCTTCGGAAGTGGCCCAATATAAGGAGTGGCACAAAAAGCGCCTCACTGTCCCTCCGGGGATGACGGGGCTGTGGCAGGTGAGCGGAAGGAGCCTCTTGTCCTTTGACGAGATGGTCCTTCTGGACCTTTACTACATTGAGAACTGGACGCCGCTTCTGGACCTGAAAATCCTCCTGCGCACCATCCCCAAGGTGATCATGAGCGAGGGAGCTTACTGAAGGAGGGTAAGATGCCCTGGCTTTCGCCTTCGGATCGGAAAGCCCTGATAGATTTCCTCAGGGAACTGGTGGCGATCCCAAGCCCTTCCGGTCAGGAAGGACCCCTGGCCCAGAGGATAGCCGAGGAAATGGAGCGCCTCGGCTTCCCCGAAATCAGGATAGACAGGGTGGGCAATGTGGTGGGGAAGCTCGGGAGGGGTGAAAGGCCCGTGATCCTGCTGGATGGGCACATGGACACAGTGGAGGTTGGGGATGTTTCCCGCTGGACCCGCGACCCGTATGGCGGGAGCGTGGAGGGGGAATTCCTCTACGGGCTCGGCGCCTCGGATATGAAAGCCGGGCTCGCCTCCATGGTCTACGGGCTCGGAGCCCTCCTCAGGGCTGGGGCTGAGATCCCCGGCACTGTCTACTTCGTGGGGGTGGTTCAGGAAGAGCCATGTGAGGGATCAGCCCTCAGGCTCTTCTTAGAGGAAGAGGGGGTTATCCCCGATTACGCTGTGATCGGCGAGCCCTCTTCCCTCCGGATAATCCAGGGGCATCGGGGGCGTATGGGCATAATCGTGACCGCTAAGGGCAGGTCCTGTCACGCCTCAGCCCCCGAGCTTGGCCGAAATGCCATCTATTCCGCCGCAAGGATAATCTTCGGGGTAGAGCTCATGTCGTCCCAGTTCCTGAACGACGCCTTCCTGGGCAAAGGCTCGGCGGCTGTGACCTGGATAAGGAGCGAGTCCCCGAGCCGCAATGCTGTTCCTCCCATCTGCTCCTTCTACGTGGACCGGAGACTTACTCTGGGGGAGACGGAGGCCAAAGCTCTGGCCGAAATCCGGAGCATCGTCCTGAGGGAAGGGGTTGAGGCTGAAATCGCCGTGAACGAGTATGAAGCCCGCAGTTACACCGGATATACCTGGAAAGTCAGGGAGTATTACCCCGCCTGGCTCATACCCCAGAGCCACCCCCTGGTGCAGGCTGGCCTGCGAGCTGCGGAGAGAGTCCTGGGTTTCAGGCCTTCCGTAGGCTGCTGGAAATTCTCCACCGATGGGACTTACACCATGGGCGAGGCGGGCATCCCCACCATCGGGTTCGGCCCCGGAGATGAAGAGCAGGCCCACTCCCCCGACGAGCGGGTCCGGATAGAAGATGTCCTCGCTGCCGCTGAAATCTATGCCGAGATGGTTTTGGAGATAATGAGGATTTAGAGAGGAATTTGGGAAGAGTTTACGCCACCCTTTTCTTCGTATCGGCGGGTTCGCTGGCCTTCCAGGTGACCCTCACCAGGCTTTTCTCCCTGGCCCAGTGGTATCATTTCGCCTTCATGGCCATAAGCCTGGCTCTTCTGGGGATAGGGGCCAGCGGCTCTTTCCTCCACATCGCTCCTCCGCCTTTCAGGAAGCGCCTCCCGGAGCTTGTCCCCTGGGCTGGTCTGGCTTTCTCCGCAAGCGTGCTCCTCTCCTACCTGGCAGCCAACTTCATCCCCTTTGACTCTTACCGGATCGCGTGGGATCCCCTCCAGTATCTCTACCTCCTGGCCTATTTCCTGGCCATTTCCTTGCCCTTCTTCTGGAGCGGGTTTGCGGTGGGGGCGGGCCTTGCCTCTTTCCCCGCCCGCTCCTCAACCCTCTATGCGGCGAGCCTCCTGGGCTCGGCCCTGGGATGCCTGATGCCCCTTGCGGCGATGCCAGCCGTGGGAGGGGAGGGCTCGGTGGCGATATGTGCCTTCCTGGGCATCCCGGGCTGGTTTCTTGGGTTGAGGGGGAAACGGAAAACCCTCGCTTTCCTCCCGAGCTTGCTCCTGATCCTGCTGGCCTTAAAGCCCCCTTCCTTCTTTGAGATCAGGCTCTCCCCTTACAAGGAGCTATCCCAGGCCCTGAACCAGAAGGGCACCAGGCTTCTCCTCCGCCGCTGGAACGCTTTCTCCAGGGTTGATGTGGCCGAAATGCCCTCTTTCCATTCGGCTCCGGGCCTCAGCCTTTCTTTCCAGGGCAGAATTCCCCCGCAGAAGGCCATCTTCATTGACGGAGGCGACCCATCCCCCGTAACTTCCCCGTCGGACCTGGATTTCCTGGAACACACCCCTTCGCTCCTCCCTTACCTCCTGCGGCCCCACGCCAGGGTCCTGATACTGGAATCAAGGGGAGGGCTTGAGGTCCTGACGGCCCTCAGGGGAGGGGCCGAACGCGTGACGGCGGTGGAAGGAAACCCGCTGGTGGTCTGGGCTGCGGATGAATTCCTGGGCGGTTTCTCGGGCAGGATCTACTCCCATCCGTCGGTGAAGGCCGTTGAGGTGGAGGGGAGGAGTTTCCTCAAGGGCACGGACGAGAAGTATGACCTCATAATCCTCAGCCTGGCCGACAGCCGGCGGGTTATAACTTCGGGGGCATACAGCCTTTCGGAAAATTACCTTTATACTCTGGAAGCTTTTGAGGACTACCTCGCTCACCTGACGGGCAACGGCATCCTGGTGGTGCACCGCTGGTTCCAGGTTCCCCCAAGCGAGAGCCTCAAGGTCGCCGCCATGGCCGTGAAAGCTCTGGAGAGAATGAAGGTCAGGGACCCGGCCTCCCACCTTGTGGCCCTGAGGAGCTGGTCAACGGTTACGGTGCTGGTGGGGAAGAAGCCCTTCACCCCGGAGGAAATTGAGCGGGTGAAGGCTTTCTGCTGGGGCAGGTTTGACCTCGTTTACTACAAAGGGATGAGAGAGGAGGAGGCCAACGTCTACAACGTCCTTCCCGAGCCATACCACTACCGGGCTTTCGTGGAACTCCTGGAAAGAGGGGACGATTTCATCAGGGCTTATCCCTTTGATATTTCTCCCCCCACCGATGACCGTCCCTTTTTCTTCCACTTCTTCAAATGGGTTCAGACCCCTTACATCTTCCGGATGATGGGGAAGGTGTGGATGCCTTTCGGGGGAAGCGGCTACCTGGTCCTCCTCATCCTGCTGGGGGTGGCAGCCTTCGCCGCTTTAACCCTCATACTCTTGCCCCTGAAGCTGGCTCCTGTCCAGGGGTGGATCCCGTCGGGGGTATGGGCGGGGGTTCTGGCTTATTTCAGCCTTCTGGGCGTGGGTTACATCCTGGTGGAAGTGCCCCTGATCCAGAAGTTCATCCTGTTCCTGGATCGGCCCGTTTATGCCTTTTCCACCGTGGTGGCCTCGCTGCTGGTCTCTTCGGGGCTGGGGAGCTTTCTTTCGGGTAGAGTGCCGTGGAGGTTCTCCCTTCTGGCGATCTCGCTTCTGGCCTTCGCATACCCCTGGGGGCTGGGGAAAGCCCTTCCGGCTTTCATGGGCCTCCCCCTGGCCCTGCGACTTCTCCTGGCGGTTCTGCTCCTTTCGCCCCTGGGGTTCCTCATGGGCATTCCTTTTCCCAGGGGGATCGGGGAAGTGGGGAAGCGCTGGCCCGAGCTGGTCCCATGGGCCTGGGGCGTGAACGGTTCCCTATCGGTGGTGAGCTCAATCGGGGCGGCGATACTGGCCCTTTCCTTCGGTTTCCGGTGGGTCCTGGCGGGAGGGAGCCTGGCCTACCTTGGGGCTCTGCTGGCTCAGAGGCTCCTTGAGGGTCAGAAGGGCCAGGATTCCGGCCGCGATCGTTCCGGCGGCCGCCAGGGAGAAGACGGTCCTCACCCCAAGGGCTGCTCCCAGAAGGCCTGAAAAGCCCATCGCCAGGGTGGTGGAGAAGCTTATGGAGGTGTTGACCGTGCTTTCAACCCTGCCCCTCTTCTCATCGGGGACGGTGGCCTGGAGGATGGCAGCCAGGGTCGCCCTGGCCACTACCACGCACACCCCGATGATGGCCGCCAGGAGCATCGCCGCCTCAAACCGCGAAGAGAAGGCGAAGATGAGGATCGCCACCCCCAGGGCTACCATGGCCGTGCTTGCCAGGTAGTGAGGGGAGGCGAAGCGGGAGAAGAAGCCCAGGGAAAGCCCGCCAATCACCATCCCTATCCCCTGGATTGAATTGAGGAAGCCGAAGCTTTCAGCTCCTACCCCCAGGTATCTTTCAACATACGCCACTCCCAGCACGGCTATGGTCCCCAGGCTGAGGGTCGCCACTGAAGCCACCACCAGGATGATGAGGATGGGCTTCCGCTGCCTCACGTAAGCGAGGCCTTCCCTGAGCTGGGGCCAGATTATCCCCTCCTTCGGGGTAGAATTGTTGGGGGGCGGTATTTTCAGGGTGAAGATGAGCCAGGCCGAAATGAAGAAGGTTAGGCTGTCCAGGATGAAGGCGGAGGCGGGGCCGAGGGTGGCGATTACGATGCCCGCCAGGGAGGAGCCGATTATCACCGCCAGCATCTGGCTCGCCTGGAGGAGGCCGTTGGCCGTCAGGAGCATCTCCCTGGAGACGATGCTGGGGAGGACGGCGTTCCGGGCCGGGCCGAAGAAAACCCCCGCGATGGACATTAAACAGCCCACCAGGGGGAAGAGGTAGAAATCGCGTGGGCTTCTGGCCCCGATCAGGAGGAGGATCGCCAATCCCCTCAGGATGTCCGAAACCACCATGACCTTCTTGCGGTCAAAGCGATCGGCCATCACTCCCCCCACGAGGCCGAAGAGGAGCGGGGGTAGGGTAAGGGTCATGGCGGTGAATCCCAGCCACAGGGTGGAACCAGAGAGCTTCTGGATTACGACCAGGGCAGCTATGAGCGCCAGGTAATCTCCTATTTGCGAGACGAACTGGCCGATCCAGAGGGCTCTGAAGTCCCTTATCTTGAAGGCTTTTAAAAATTCCACCGGCCCTTTTCCCCTTTAAGCCCGGGTTTTCCTGGAGGAGCGGCGCTTCTTTTCCTCCTGCTGGAGGAGGGGCGGAGGGGCAATGGGCTCAGGGGCCAGCACGACCGGCAGCACTTCCTCCATCCTCTCAACAAAGATGAACCTGAGCTGTCGGCGTATCCTGGGCGGTATCTCCACCAGGTCCTTCTTGTTCTTCTTGGGCAGGACTATGGTCTTGACGCCGGCGCGGTGGGCAGCCAGAACCTTTTCCTTAACCCCTCCGATGGGCAGGATCCTTCCCCTCAGGGTTATCTCGCCCGTCATGGCCACATCCTTGTGAACCGGCCGGTTGGATAGGGCGGAGATGAGGGCGGTGGCGATGGTGACCCCGGCCGAGGGTCCGTCCTTGGGGATTGCCCCCTCGGGGACGTGGATGTGGATGTCAAGGCGGTCAAAGTTCCAGTTGGGGATGCCCAGCTCTTTTGCTTTGGAACGGGCATAGGACAGGGCAGCCTGGGCCGACTCCTGCATAATTTCCCCGAGCTGGCCGGTGAGGATCAGGTTGCCCTTCCCCTCCATCAGGGTGACTTCCACCGGCATTATATCGCCGCCCGCTTCGGTCCAGGCTATGCCCGTGGCCACACCCACCTCATCCTTTTCCTCGGCCATGCCGTAGGTGTATTGAGGCGGGCCGAGGTATTTGGGGAGGGAACTGGCCGTGATGCGGGTCGGGATCTTCTTCCCCTCGGCGACCCTTCGGGCCAGCTTCCGGCAGATGGAAGCAATGCACCTTTCCAGGTTCCGAACCCCAGCCTCGTAAGTGTATTCCCGGATGATGCGGCGCAGCGCCGCCTCCGAGAAATTCACCTTCTCCCTGGTGAGGCCGTGCTCCTCCAGCTGGCGAGGGATGAGGAAGTAGCGGGCTATCTGGACCTTCTCCTCCTCCACGTAGCCCGGAAACTCAATGACTTCCATCCGGTCCTGAAGGGCAGGAGGTATTGTGTCCAGGATGTTGGCGGTAGTGATGAAGAGCACCTTGGAGAGGTCGT
Organism: Anaerolineae bacterium; assembly: GCA_034432815.1. Classification (GTDB taxonomy): domain Bacteria; phylum Chloroflexota; class Anaerolineae; order SpSt-600; family SpSt-600; genus SpSt-600. The sequence goes on from DAOUBN010000228.1 coordinate 15,698, forward strand.
AAGGCACTTCCAGGTAATGGTCGTAGAAGGCGTGGTTCTGCTCCGGGTCCAGGACTTCCAGGAGGGCGGCGGCGGGGTCGCCCCTGAAATCAAGCCCGATCTTGTCAATCTCGTCCAGCATGAAGACCGGGTTTATGGTTCCGGCCTGGCGCATGGTCTGGATGATCCGGCCGGGCATTGCCCCTATGTAGGTCCGGCGGTGGCCCCGGATCTCGGCTTCGTCCCTTATCCCTCCAAGGGACATCCTGACGAACCTGCGCCCTAGAGCCTCAGCTATGGAGCGGCCCATGGAGGTCTTGCCGGTGCCAGGAGGGCCGAGGAAGCAGAGGATGGGGCTGCGCATCTTGCCAGGAGCCAGTTTCTTCACAGCGATGTATTCCAGGATTCGCTCCTTGGCCTTGTCAAGCCCGTAGTGCCTGGAGTTGAGGATCCGGGCAGCTTTCTCCAGGTCTATCTCATCCTCGGTCGCTTTGGTCCAGGGCAGTTCCAGCAGCCAGTCCAGGTAAGTCTGGATTATCCCGATCTCCGGAGAGGCTGGAGGCATTGAGGCGAGCCTTTCCAGTTCCTTGCGGGCTTTCTCCTTGACCTCAGGGGGCATATCGGATTTCTCAATCCTTTCCTCCAGCTCCGCTATGAGCCTGGACTGGGAATCCAGTTCGCCCAGTTCATCCTGGATAACCCTTATCTGCTCCCGGAGGAAGAACTCCCGCTGGGCCCTGTCCATTTCCTCCTGGACCCTGGCCTGAATCTTGCTTTCAAGCTCCAGGATGTCCAGCTCGCGGGCTAAGAATACGCTGAGTTTCTGGAGGCGCTCCAGCGGGTTTACAGTCTCCAGCAGTTCCTGACGTCGGGCGTTGTCCAGCTTTACCGAGGAAGCGATGATATCAGCGAGCCAGCCGGGCTCATCTATGTTCATGGCGGCCACGTAGGCCTCTTCGGGGATCCCCTCGTCCAGCTGGACAATCTTTTCAAAGAGAGCCAGGACGGCCCTCATCAGGGCTTCCGCCTGGATGTCCTTCTCCACGCTTTCTTCGGGGATGGGGACAGCCCTGGCCTTGAGGTAGGGGTAGGTCTGGACGAACTCCAGGATCCGGACCCTCCTCTGGGCCTGGAAGACCACGCTGGCGGCTCCATCGGGGAGCCTTATCGGTCGGCCGAGGTTGACCTCAACCCCCACCTCGTATAGGTCCTGGGGGGTGGGGTCCTCAATATTTGGGTCCCTCTGGGCTACGGCGATGACGGTGGAGCCGGCCTGAGCGGCTGCCTCCACCGCCCTGAGGGATTTATCCCTCCCCAGGTAAACCGGGGTCACAGTGTTGGGGAAGAGGACCTGGTCCCGGATAGCCACAACAGGGCAAATCAGTTCTTCCTGCTCCAGAATCTCCTGCATGCTCAAAAGGAACCTCCGCTTTGTTTTGGTGATTTTCCTGACGGCCTGGAAGGGCCATCAGGTGAGAATGCAAATTTTATCTCCAGGAAAAATTTTAGCCCAAAAGCCTGCCCTCGTCAACGATGGGGTTCAGGGGGACTTCGTCCCCTGGCGGGGGAAATGAGAGGTGCTCCCCCATTCATTTTCCCCACCCTCGTTTGCCGAGGGTTCGCCTGCGTTCAGGGTCCCACTCGCGGGCGTGTTGCAGGAGTTCCCTCCTCGTTCCTTGATTTGTTTTTCTGGGGGCACATCCCCCATACCCCCTGGCAGGGGGCTTTGCCCCCCTGCACCCCCCGATTTTCCCCACCCTCGTTTGCTCAGGGTTCGCTGGGCTTCAGGGGCCCCCTCGTAGCCAGGTTGCAGGAGTTTCTCGCTCGCCCCTTAATTTGTTTTCCTGGGGGGACACCCCCCATGCCCCCCGGGAGGGGGCTTTGCCCCCTCCACCCCCATG
>DAOUBN010000229.1:0-11997 GCA_034432815.1 Anaerolineae bacterium
CACGTATTTTTTAGCCGGCATTCTTTTCCTTGCCCCCGTTTTTTCCAGGTCATGCTCAAACGCCCCTGCAGGGGAAATCAAAGGGATAGGAGGTCCCCGTAGCCCCCCAGTTTTACCCGCCCTCGTTGGCTGAGGGTTTGCCAGGGTTCAGGGGCCCCCTCGTGGCCGGGTTGCAGGAGTTGCCCTCTCGCCCCTTTAATTGGTTTTTCTGGGGGGACACCCCCCGCTCCCCCCGGGAGGGGGCTTCGCCCCCTCCACCCCCCGGTTTTTCCCCGCCCTCGTTGGCTAAGGGTTCGCCGGGCTTCAGGGGCGTTTGAGCATGACCTGGAAAAAACGGGGGCAAGAAAAAGAATGCCAGCTAAAAAATACGTGATCGGCCTGACCGGAAATATAGCCACAGGCAAAAGCATCGTGGCCAGGATGCTGGAACGCCTGGGCGCCAAAGTCATTGACGCCGACCGCCTCGTCCACTGGCTCCTGGACCACGACAAAAACCTGCAACAGGCTATAGTCCGGGAATTCGGCGAAGACATCCTGGACGAAGAAGGCAGAATAATCCGCAAAAGATTGGCGGCGAAAGTCTTCGGCAACCCCGAGGCCCTCCGGAAACTGGAAGCCCTTGTCCACCCACGAGTGATAAAAATGGTGCAGTGGCTCGTGGAAAACGCTAAAGAGCAGGTGGTGGTGGTTGAAGCCATCAAACTCATAGAATCGGGGATGCATCGCCACCACGATGCCCTCTGGGTTGTCACCTGCCCCGAAGAGGAGCAAATCCGGCGCCTGGTGGAAATGCGGGGCATGAGCCCCCAGGAAGCCCTGATTCGCATAAAATCCCAGCCCCCTCAGGAAACCAAAATAGCCCTGGCCGACGTCGTCATACGCAACGATGGCCCCTTAGCCCGCACTTGGGAACAGGTCAGGGCCGAATGGGAAAAGATAATCGCCACCCTCAGGCCCGCGGAGGAGAAGGCCCCGCTGGCTCTCCTTGAAGCACGCAAGGCTCTCCGCCGGGACCTTCCGGCCTTCGCACGCCTCTTCTCCATCCCGGAGGACAAAGCCCTTGAGAAACTCCTCAACAAAGGCTACATAATCGCCCTTCAGGGGGAAGAAGCCGTCGGGGCGCTGGGCTGGAACGCCGAAAACCTGGTAGCTTCCATAGACGAAGTGGTGGTGAAAGACCAGGACCTCTCAGTCCTTGCTGCCATGCTGAAGGCCCTGGAAAGCGAAGCCTCAGCCCTTATGTGCGAAGTGGCAATGGTAGCTCTGGACCCCGAAGCTCCTCTGGCGGAAGCTTTCAGGGCCTATGGCTACACCCCGGCCGATCCCCAGAACCTCTACAGGCCATGGCGGGAGGAGGCCCAGAAAATCCTCAAAGAGGGGCAAACCCTCTTGATCAAAAAGCTCAGGGAGACCATAATCACCAGACCCATTTAAGGAGGAAGGCGATGAAGCACTTTCTCTCCATAGCCGACCTTTCGCCTGAGGAAATACTCCACATCCTTGACCTTTCGGCCAGGCTCAAGGAAGAGTGGAAGAAAGGGGGGAACAGGCCGATCCTGGCAGGAAAAACCCTTGGCATGATATTCCAGAAGCCGTCCCTACGGACCAGAGTTTCCTTTGAGATGGCGATGCGCCACCTGGGAGGCCATGCCATCTACCTCTCGCCCGACGAAATACAACTGGGAAAAAGGGAAAGTGTCGCTGATGTAGCCAGGGTCCTCTCCCGATACGTGGACGCCATAATGGCCAGGGTTTTCTCCCACAGCGACCTGGAAGAACTGGCCCGCTATTCCAGCGTCCCTGTAATAAACGGCCTTTCGGACTACAGCCATCCCTGCCAGGCCATGGGGGACATCTTCACCATCATGGAGAAGCGAGGGACCATAAAGGGCCTGAAGCTTGCCTTTGTCGGAGACGGCAACAACGTCTGCAATTCCCTCCTCTTCATCACCTCCAAACTGGGGATGGACATGGCAGTGGCCTCCCCCAAAGGGTATGAACCGCGTCCGGAAGTGGTCCAGAAAGCCCTGCAATTCGCCTCCAAAAGCGGGAGCAGGATAACCATCACCAACGACCCGGTGGAAGCCGTGCGGGATGCCGATATAATCTACACCGACGTCTGGACCAGCATGGGGCAGGAGGCCGAAGCCGAGATCAGGGCGAAAGTTTTTCCGCCCTACCAGGTCAACTCCGCCCTGGTGGCCAGGGCCAAACCCGACGTCATGGTAATGCACTGCCTGCCGGCCCACAGGGGCCAGGAAATAACCGACGAAGTGGCCGACGGACCTCACTCCATAATCTTTGACCAGGCCGAAAACCGCCTTCATGCCCAGAAAGGCATCCTCGCCTACCTCCTGGCGGGGATGTGAACCTGCAGGACACGTCCCCATTTCGGGGGAAAGCTGGGGATGGAGGGGTCTGGGGGGTGTCCCCCAAAGAGGGGGGTGCAGGGGGGCGGAGCCCCCATGCCGGGGGGCCGTGGTGGGGTGTCCCCCCACCCTTTCCCTTTTTCCAAAAAGGGTAAAATGGGGCGAGAAGCCACCTCCTGCAACCCGCCCACGAGGGGGCCCCTGAACCCCGGCAAACCCTCAGCCAACGAGGGTGGGGAAAACTCAGGAGGTGCAGGGGACAAAACCACCATGCCAGGGGGTTGCGGGGGGTGTACCCTGCAAAAGGGAAGACAGGGAAAGGATAACAATCAGCCAGTAAATTACACCGCAGACAAGTTACCCTTCAGGAGCAGGGAAATTTGGCGAGAATGGATTTAAACCACCAGCGTTATGAGGAAACCCTGAGGAAGGCTCACGCCCTCGCCTGGGAAGGGAAGTGGAAAGAAGCGCTGGCCCTTTACAGAAAGGCCGCCTCCATGAACCCCGAAGCCCCCGAGCCTTTCATCGGGCTCGGCAAAGCATGCTCGGAGCTGGGCCTCTGGGAGGAGGCAGCGGAAGCCTACCGCAAAGCCACCCGCCTTGAGCCCGATTCCCCTGCCTTCTGGGAAAGGCTCGGAGAAGCGCTCCTTAAGACCGGCCGGAAAACAGAGGCGGCCGAGGCCTTCAGCACGGCCGGCAAAATCTACCGGCAGCGCAGAGAATACCGTAAAGCCGCAGAATCCCTTCTGAAAGCGGCCAGAGCCGCCCCCCATCTCCTGGAGCCCGCCACCGCCCTGGCTGAACTCTACCTTGAACTGGACAGGAAAGACCTGGCCGTTAAAACCTACCTCGGCCTTGCTTCCCACTTCAAGAAGCAGGGGGACCTCTCCCGGGCGGCGGCTTTCTGCGGGAAAGCCCTGGAAATTGACCCGGGCAACCCCCAGGCTCTGGCTTTAAAATCCACCCTTGAGCTCCCGGTGGCTGCTGCGGCCCCTGCCGAGAAAGGCTCCCCTCTGGAAGCAGTCAGGGCCAGATCGCTTAAGAAGCTGGCCGAAATGCTCTTTGAGACCTCCCTCTCGGAAGCCGGAGGGTATCTGGCCATGGCCCTGGACGCCCAGAGCAAGGGGGAGGTGGACCAGGCCCTCTACTATTACCGGAAGGCTCTGGAAGCCGGCCTTGACGACCCCGAAATCCACTTTAACCTCGGCCTCCTGTACAGGGAGAAGTTCCTCCTGGATGAAGCCATAAGCCACCTCCAGAAAGCCCTGGAGCAGGAATCCCTGCGGCTGGGAGCCCACTTCGCCCTGGGGGAATGCTTCAGGCTCAAAGGCCAGCTGAACGAAGCCCTCCGCCACTACTTTGAGGCCCTCAAAATCATTGACCTTTCAACCATTGACCATTCCAGCGCGGACGAGGTGGCCAGGATATACAAAGCTCTGGCGGAAAGCTTCGCATCTCAGGGAGACAGGGAGAGAGCGCTGGAATACATCAACTCCCTCCTTTCCTTCTTCAGTTCCCGGGGCTGGGAAGACAAAGTGCGGGAGCTCAGGGATTACATAAGAGCCATGGAGGAGGAAGGCATCGCCCCGAGCCTGGGGGAAATCCTGGAGGGGCCGTCACCTGAATCCACCCTGAGGGTTCTGGCACTCAGCCAGGAGCTCATCCGGCGTGGCCTCTTCAGGGCTGCGTCAGAAGAGTGCATGCGGGGGATGGCCTTTTCGCCCTTCTACCTGCCCCTTCACATCCAGCTGGCCGAAATCCTCATCCGCCAGAACAGAGTGGAGGAAGCCATCCAGAAATACCTCCTCATCGCCCAGCTCTACGAACTCCGGGGGATACCGGAAAGGGCTTTGGATATCCTCAAGCGCCTGATAAAGCTCAACCCCATTGATATAAACCTCAGGGCCAAGCTGATAAACGCCATGGTCAGGCACGGCCGGCTTGAGGAAGCCCTTGACCAGCACCTCCAGCTGGCCGAAATCCTCTACGAGATGGCCGACCTCAAAGGAGCCATTGAAAGCTACCGCCATGCCCTATCCCTTTCCTCCCGGCTGCCTGACGGAAACCGCTACAGAGTCCTGATCCTTTCAAAGCTCTTTGAGCTTTACCTGGGCACCATGCACTGGAAAGAGGCGGTAAAGGTGGGCGAAAGCCTGAAGGAATTGCATCCTGACGATCTGGAAATTCGCCGCCGCCTCATAAGCCTGTATAGCCGTTTGGGGATGAAGGAGGAAGAGACCCGTGAGATAGGCGAGGCCATCAGCCTGATCCGGAAGAAAGAGGGCTCACAGGGGGTTGAGGCTTTCCTCAAAGGCCTCGTGGAAGAGAACCCCAGGGATCCCAGCCTCCGCAGGGCCCTGGCCGATTTCTACAGGGAAATGGGGCTTAAGGAGATGGCAATAGAACAGCTTGACGCGCTGGGGGAGATACAGCTGGATGCGGGGTTGATTGATGAAGCCAGGGAGACTATAAGGGAAATAATAGCACTGGAGCCTCGCGAGGTGGAAGCTTACAGGGAGCTCCTGGAACGCCTGGGAGGGTGAAGGTTGAATGGGAGAATGGCTTGAAATCCTGAGGAATCTAACATGGGCCAACCTGGTGGACATCCTGTTAGTCGCCGCTGTCTTCTACGCCTTTCTGCGCCTGATCCGGGGAACTCAGGCTGTTCAGCTTCTCAGGGGAGTGCTGCTGATAGCGGTCGGAGCGGTGATAGCATCTGCCCTTCTGCCCTTCACCGCCTTCCGCTGGCTGATCCGCAACTCAATCCCTGCTCTGCTGGTGGCCCTGCCGGTTATATTTCAACCTGAAATCAGGAGGGCTCTGGAGCGCCTGGGAAGGGCTGGAGCCATCTTCAACAGGGCCTCCCAGGAAGCCATGGGCGGCAAAATCCTGAACGAGATTGTGAAAGCAGCAGGCTCTCTCGCCGAACACCGCTACGGAGCCCTCATCGTCATAGAAGGGACTACAGGCCTCCAGCCCTACGCTGAAACCGGGGTGATCCTGGACGCGGAAGTCTCCAGGGAATTGCTCATGACTATCTTCTACCCGGGCACCACCCTCCACGACGGCGCAGTGATAGTGAGGGGCAACAAGATCCTGGCAGCGGGTTGCATACTGCCTCTCTCTTCCAACCCCTCTTTCTACCGCTCCCTCGGGACCCGCCACAGGGCAGCCATAGGGATCACGGAGCAGAGCGATGCCCTGGCAGTGGTGGTATCGGAGGAAAGCGGGATCATTTCCGTCGCCTACAACGGCCGTATGATAAGGCACCTGGATGAGAAGCGCCTCATGAGGGTCCTCCAGACGCTATACCGCAGGCCTCTCCTGCCCGAGATAAAGGCCTGAAGGGGGAAGGGATGTGAAGAAATTCCTGAACGAACTTGGCAGCTTCATCCTGGCTCTGGCCCTGGCCCTGTTTATCTGGATAGTGGCCGAGCGGGAGGAAAATCCCACGGTAAAGGGCACTTTCCCTTACAAAATCCCGCTGGAAGTGGTTAACCTTTCCCCTAACCTTGTAACTGTGGGCAGCCTGCCCGGGGAAGTTGAGCTCACCGTAATGGCTCCTTCCACCAAATGGGATACCCTGACCCCGGGCGATTTCCGGGCCTGGGTGGACCTGAAGGACAAGGGCCCTGGTTACTACGAACTGGATGTCATGGCAAGATGCTCAGTGAGAGGGGTAAGGATCCTGGAGACAAGGCCCGATAAAGTGGCGGTCAGGATAGAGGAGAAGGCTGAAAGGGAAATGGCGGTCAGGGTTAAAGTTGTGGACTCGCCTCCTCTTGGCTACTATATTTCAGGCACGCCATCGGTGGAGCCCGCCACTGTCAGACTCTACGGGCCGAAATCCCTGGTGGAGAAAGTGGCGGAGGTCCTGGCGGAGGTATCCACAGGGGAAAGCAAGGAAAGCTTCTCCCGAAAGCTCAGGCTCAGAGCAGTTGATGCGAACGGTGATGAAGTTCCGGAGGTCAGGGCTGAACCCGCCACTGTTCTGGTGACAGTTAACATAGTGCAGAGGGCTGGCTTCAAAGATGTATCGGTCCTGATAAAGCTGGATGGCCAACCCGCCACCGGCTACAGGATAAGCAACGTATCAGTGACCCCCTCGGTGGTGACGGTCGTAGGAAGCCCCTCCGTGATTGAGAAGCTCCCTGGCTACGTGGAGACGGAGCCCGTTGATATAAAGGGCGCTAAGGAAAGCATATCCAGGCAGGTTAAGCTTAACCTGCCCCAGGGCGTTTCGGTTATGGGTGAGCCCACTGTCCTGGCCCAGGTGGAGATAAAGCCCATTGAGGGGGGAATAACCCTGGAGAAAGCGGTGACCGTCCAGGGCCTCCAGCCTGGCTACAGAGCTTCCGTTGCCCCGGAGAACGTCAGAGTCATCCTGGCAGGCCCCTTGCCAGTGCTGACCGCCCTCAAGCCGGAAGACGTCAGCATAACCCTTAACCTCATAGGTCTTGGCCCTGGAACCTACAAACTGAGGCCAGTGGCTTCGGTGCCGGAAGGGGTGAGGGTGGAGAGCATAATTCCCGAAACTCTGGAAGTGGTCATAAGCTTCCAGCCCCGTTCCTCTTCCCCCTGAGAGCTATTGCCCCCGTAATGCCTCAGGGAGCCTCGCACACCTGAGCGGGATCAGACCTCTCCTTCCTTGCCGAAGATTTCGTAGATGCGCTTGAAGTTCAACCCGAAGCCTATGAGGATTTCGTCGTCCACCACTATGGTGGGGGTGAGGACTCTGCCCGTGAGTTTTCTGAGTTCTTCCGCGGCTTCGGGGTTCTGGGTGAGGTCTCTGTTCTCAAAGGGGATGCCCTTTTCGGCGAAGAAACTCTTCGCTGCTTCGCAATCAGCTCAGGTGGGCTGGCTGTAAAGGATTACTTTCCTGGCCATTATCCTCTCCTTCGCTTGACTAATTTATTGGGCCCAGGAAATTTTAACACGTTAACAGGCCCTTTGCAAATCTGCACTTTAAATTCCCGGAGGCACGAGGGTGGAAGGGACTTTCACCCTCTCCTGAAGCGCGGGATGTCTCCCAAGGGAGGGAGCGGGGGGCGGCGGGGGTGTCCCTCCGCCTTTTACTGGAATGCCCCGGGTCAACAGGTGCGGCAAGTTGCTTTAAAGGCGGAAGGTTGGTATAATAAACCGGTTTTGCAGAGGAAGCAGGGGGTGAGAAAGTGGAAGGCTTGAGGTTGATGGAGAAATCCAGGTGGGAAAACTTTGAGCCAGATTTTGAGGATGTGGAATTTATATACGAGCTCATACTGGAGAAAGGCCAGCCGCTACCGTTAGAAGAGCTCGCCCTGGCCCTGGTGGAAAGGGCGAGGGAAAAGCAGAAGAAGGAACTGGCCAGGCTCGCAGAGGAAGGCCTCATTTACAAGCCAGGCAACTCCTACAGGCCCGGGCAGGAAATTTTCCTCCCCGCTTTCGGCTTCGCCAGGGCCACCGTGCTGAGCACAAGACCTGGCTACAACCCCGATTATGGCGAGTTTGAGGTTGTGAAAGTCAAATTTGCCGACGGCGGGGAAGTGAGGGAGTTCGCTTCCTCCCTCAAGAAGCCTCACAAGCTCGATCGGGAAACACCGGAAGAATGGATTACCCGCCTTGCGGGCGATTCCCGGGCTGTCATGGAGCGCTACGGCAGCGTTATAGGCCTGGCTGTGGCCAGAAAGCTTGCCTCGGAAGAGGAGTTCGTTTCCTTCGGCAACCTCTGGTTCCTCAGGGCCCTCATGCCCGAAGTCCATGAAGGCCACCTGAACATAGCCGAGGCAGCGATAGAGATGGCCCAGCGCCCCCTGCCCCCTGCCGAAATTGTCAAACACCTGGAGCTTCCCAGCTCCTACCCCATTGACCTCCAGATCTTCGCCCTCAACGTGGCTATGACCCGGGACAACCGCTTTGTCCAGGTGGGGCCGAAGGGGCAGCCCCTCTGGTTCCTCCAGCGGTTTGAGCCTCCGGAAGTGGCCCAGGAGCCCGAGCGCCTCGTTTACTCTCCCCTGCCCTATAACAGAGAAGCCCTCTCCCAGGAACTGATTGAAATCATCCAGAGCATAGAGGACGAGGCCACCGAGCCGGATTTCTTCGCCGACCTCCCCTCCCCCGCAGATAGCGTGACCATCGCGCTTCCCTACCATCATTTGAGGTCGGGCACCCTGCCAATAACCCCAAGGACTGCCCCCTTCTTCCCGGAGGGGGAATCCGGGATAACCCTCATAAACTTTGTGGATGGGACCAGAGGGGAGAAGTTCTACGGCTGGGCGCTCTACTCCCGGAAGTATGTAGCCGGACTGAGGGATTGGTATGAGAAGATCGGGGCCACCGCGGGCACATACATTACTCTATCCAGGGGCAGAAGTCCCACAGAGGTCATCATAAAGCACACGCCGCGGCGGATAAAGAAAGACTGGGTGAAGGTGGCCAGGGTCCAGAACGAGCGCCTCACTTTTGAGATCCAGCTCAGGCAGCTCACCTGCGACTTTGACGAACTCATGATGGTGATGGAAGGGGAAAGGGAGAGGATAGACGGACTGAAGCGGAAACTGGATTCAAGCGGGAAGAGCCTCTACGAAATCCTGATCCAGATCTTCCCCGAACTTCTGAAGCTCAGCCCTCAGGGCACAGTTCACTCCCTCACCCTCTACACCGCCGTTAACCTGGTAAGGCGATGCCCTCCCCCTCCCCTCCTGGCGGAACTGAACTCCCATCCGTGCTTTATTTACAAAGGCAGCGGCTACTGGTCCTTTGATGAAAGCAAGGTTTAGGGGCGGAGAAGATGAAGGGACTGGTGAACATTGATACGAAGCTCCACATAGACCTTGACTGGTGGGAAAAAGAGGGCAAGGATTTTAATTATTACCTCTACGAGGAACTGTGTCCGGAGTGTAAGGAGCGCTTGAAGGAGTTTGACCGGGCCGTTTCCATTGACTGGATAGACCCGGAAACGGCGGAGGTGAGGAAACTGAACGGGCTGTGGGAAGCTCTCATAGCTTGCTGCAGCCAGAAACCCGATTACATAAACCCGGAGCTTCCCATAACCACAGCCGTATTCCGCATCTTCCTGGCCAACCGCAACGAGCCCCTATCGGCAGCGGAACTGGCCGAGCGCTATGGCGATAAGATAGGCGTGAGAGACCCCCACCGAATCCTGCGCATCCTGACTGCAGGAAAAGTATACAATGGCATCAAACCGCTCAAGTTATCCAGACTAAAGTAGCGCTGTGCCGCAAGCATGGGAAAGTGCAGAGGGCCTTCATTCTGGAGGTGAGTTATTTCCCTGAAACTTGCCCGCAGGTGGAAAAACAGGGGGTGCAGGAGACTACGGGGGTTCTCCCGCACTTTTTCCCCCTTTCTTCCTACCCCGTTCCCTGCGGCTCAACCGAGCTTCAGCCTCCCCACCCCGGGGGAAGAGAAAGCAACTCTCCCCCAGTTTTTCAAATCCCCGCCCCCTGGGAGGAGGCCTTGCTCTCCCCACCTTTATCTTTTTGCCAACGAGAGGATGTGCCCCCAGGAAACACCCCGTTTGCTCCGGCTAAGCCGGGCTTCAGGGGCCCCTCGTGGGCGGGCTTCAAGAGATGCCACCTCGCCCCCAGTTTTTGTTTTCGTGGGGGAACACCCCCCACTTCCCCCCGTCAGGGAGACTTCGTCCCCCTGCACCCCCTCTTTTACGGGGGTGGAGGGGGCGAAGCCCCCTCCGGGGGGCATGGGGGGTGTCCCCCCAGAGAAACCAATCAAAGGGGCAAGAAGGCAACTCTTGTAACCTGGCCACGAGGGGGACCCTGAACCCTGGCGAACCCTCAGCAAACGAGGGTGGGGACTAATAAAGCACCTGTTCCCTGAAAATCTGCAGCAGAGGTAAGCAAAGGTTGGCAAAGGAGCCAGGAGGAGGACTATGACAGCAAAAGAAATGCCTCTGATCCTCACCATTGACCATGGCACCACCTCCTGCAAGGCAGGCCTGGCAACCCCTTACGGTGAAATCCTCGCATGGGTAAGGAGCCATAAGCCCACCCCTCTCCACTTTCTCCCCAAAGGAGGTGCCGAGCAGAACCCGCAAGATTGCTGGACCACCATCAGGGAAACCATCCACCACCTGAGAGAAGAATACCCCTTCTCCCCTGAGCGCATCGCCGCCATAGCCGTAACCGCTCCCTGGTCCACCACCGTGGCGGTTGACAGGGATGGGAACCCCATCGGGAACACCATAATGTGGATGGACACCCGGGGAGCGCCTTATGTCAGGGAGATCACCCGGGGCCTGATCAACGTTCAGGGCTACGGCCTGGACAAAATCTTCGCCTGGGTCAGGTTGACCGGAGGCATCCCAACTCACGCCGGCAAGGACCCCATCGGCCACATCCTCTACCTGAAGAACGAGCGCCCGGAAGTCTACAGGGAGGCCTACAAGTTTCTGGAACTGAAGGATTACCTCAACGCCAGACTCACGGGGAAGATCGCCTCCGATTACGCCACCATAGCCCTCTACTGGCTGACCGATAACCGCGATATTAACAATGTCCGCTACGATGAGAGGCTCCTGCGGCTCGCGGGCATTGACAGGGAAAAGCTCCCCGACCTCTACCCCACCACCCATGTTCTCGGCCCCCTCCTCCCCGGCCCTGCGGAGGAACTGGGCCTTCCTCCGGGGATACCTGTGGTTATCTCCACCCCAGATTATCACGCATCGGTCCTGGGCTCGGGGGCACTGCGGGATTACGAACCCCACATTTATGTCGGGACCTCCTCCTGGCTTTCGTGCCACGTGCCCTTCAAAAAGACAGACCTGGCCCACAGCATAGGCTCCTTGCCTTCCGCCCTCCCGGGCAGGTATTTCATAGCCAACGAACAGGAGTGCGCCGGCTCATGCCTGACTTTCCTCCTCAACCTCTTCTTCGCCCAGGATGCTCTCGGAACTGGCCCCCTGCCGGAAAACCCCTACCAGAGACTGAGCGAACTCGCCAGCTCCGTCCCCCCAGGGAGCGGAGGGGTGATCTTCGCCCCCTGGCTCTACGGGGAGCGCACCCCGGTGGAAGACCCATCCCTGCGAGGCTGCTTCTTCAACCTATCCCTCAGCACCACCCGGGCTCAGATGGTCAGGGCTGTGATGGAAGGAGTCGCTCTCAACCTGCGCTGGCTCCTTCCCTGCATAGAAAGTTTCATCCGCAGGAGACTGGGAGAAATCAACATCATAGGCGGAGGGGCCTCCTCGGACGTATGGTGCCAGATCTTCTCCGATGTCCTGGGAAAGCCCATCCGGCAGGTTAAGGACCCCGCTGCCGCCGGGCTCAGGGGCCTGGGAATCCTGGCCAGCATCTCCCTCGGCCTCTCCGACCTGGCAAGCTGCACCAGGGACGTGGCCATTGTTAAAACCTTCAGGCCCGACCCGGACGCCCATCGGATTTACACTGAAATCTTTGAGGCCTTCATGGAATTTTACCGCAGGAACCGGAGCCTCTACCGCCACCTCAATCCTCTATAAGGAGGGAAAACCATGGAACCAGTGAAGTTTCTGGGAATGCTCCCCAGGGGGCTGGCCAGCCTCCTGGAAAGATCGGCTGAGCGGATACCCGCTCTGAGGAAGCGGCTGGGGAAAGAAAACGAGCACCCCCTGGGGGGGCTGGGAGAGTCCCCCCCAGCC
>DAOUBN010000230.1:0-5334 GCA_034432815.1 Anaerolineae bacterium
TTCCTCTTCCATGGGGGTGGAGGGGGCGAAGCCCCCTCCCGGGGGGTCTGGGGGGTATCCCCCAGGAAAAACAAATCAAGGGGCGAGCAGCCCTCTCCTGCAACCCGCCCACGAGGGGGGCCCTGAACCCTGGCGAACCCTCAGCAAACGAGGGTGGGGAAAAAAGAGGTGGTGGGACACTCCCCACTTCCCCCAGAACCCCTGTTTTTCAACCCGCCCATGAGAGGGAAAATAAGGAGGGGAAAATGCCTTTGCTGGAAATGCCGGGGATGATTGATGCCCACGTTCACCTGCGGGAGCCCGGTGCCACCCACAAGGAAACCTTCCTCACGGGTACGGCCGCTGCCCTTGCCGGGGGTGTGGTCGCTCTGCTGGATATGCCTAACAATAACCCGCCCGTTACGGACGCCCCCACGCTGGCGGCCAAGAAGCGCATCGCTGCTGGCAGCGCCCTCTGCGATTACGGGTTTTACCTCGGGGCCACCGCCGGAAACGCTTCCGCCGCTCCGGAGCTCGCCCCAGAAGTGGCAGGCCTGAAAGTTTACCTCGGGGCAACCTATGGCCCCCTTCTGCTCCAGGACCTGAGCGCCCTCCTGGCTCACTTCCAGAACTGGCCTCCGGATAAGCCCATCGCCGTCCATGCGGAGGGGATTTCTGTGGCCGCCGTCCTGGCCCTCGCCGCCATATACAGGCGACCCGTCCACATCTGCCACGTGAGCCGGGCCGAAGAGATGATCCTCATAAGGGCAGCCAAAGAAAGAGGCTTACCCGTGACCTGCGAGGTAACGCCCCACCACCTCTTCCTCTCAGAGGAGGATGCCCTGGCTCTCGGCCCTTTTGGATACATGAAACCCACCCTGGGCTCCCGGAAGGACCTTGAAGCCCTCTGGGCGAATCTGGATGCGGTGGACATTGTGGCTTCTGATCACGCCCCCCACACCAGGGAAGAGAAACAGGGACCCGAGCCTCCCCCGGGGGTCCCCGGCCTTGAAACCACCCTCCCCCTCCTCCTCACCGCAATGGTGGAAGGGAGGATCTCCCGGGAACGGCTCATTGAGCTAACGTTCAGGAACCCCGCCCGCATTTTCCGGGTGGAGCCCCCTGATGCGCGTGTGGAGGTGGAAATAGGCCCACGCCGCGCTATATCCTCCGCTGAACTCAAAACCCTCTGCGGCTGGACCCCTTTTGAGGGCATGGAAGTTCGGGCCACCATAAGGCGGGTTTTCATCCGGGGCCAGAAAGTTTACGAAGACGGCCAGGTCCTTGTCCGGCCTGGTTTCGGAAAACCCCTTAACTTTAAAGGAGGTGAGGGAAAATGAAGAAGGCAAAGATCAGAAACCCGGTTCCGGCCGACAAAAAGGACAACGGTTTCTACGGCCAGGACATCATCTCGGTGAAGCAGTTTGACCGGCCCAAGCTTGATTACATCTTCGGGGTCGCCAGGGAGATGCGCACCCTGGTGGAGCGGTTCGGCTC
This sequence comes from Anaerolineae bacterium, assembly GCA_034432815.1. GTDB lineage: Bacteria > Chloroflexota > Anaerolineae > SpSt-600 > SpSt-600 > SpSt-600. The sequence continues at coordinate 1,477 of DAOUBN010000230.1, forward strand.
AGCGGACCTGCTCCAGGGCAAAGTGCTGGCCAACCTCTTCTACGAGCCAAGCACCCGCACCAGCTCCTCCTTCGCCGCGGCCATGCTCAGGCTCGGGGGCAAAGTCATCTCCATAAATGAGGTGCGTTACTCTTCGGTGATAAAAGGCGAATCCCTCCCAGATACCATCCGCACCCTTGAATGCTACGCTGACGTGATCGTCCTGAGGCATCCGGAGGTGGGAGCTGCCGCTCTGGCCGCCCAGTATGCCTCCAAGCCCATCATCAACGCCGGCGATGGCGTCGGCGAGCACCCGACTCAGGCCCTGCTTGACCTTTTCACGATCCAGGAGGAGCTGGGGCAGGTGGACGGCCTGAGCGTGGCCATGGTGGGAGACCTCAAATACGGGCGCACTGTTCATTCCCTCACCCGCCTGCTCTGCCTTTACGACGTAAGGTTTGACTTCGTCTCGCCCGCGGCTCTGCGCATGCCCGAAGAGATCCTCCAGGAAGTGCGGGAGCACGGCCTCCCCTACACCGAAACCGAGGACATAAACGAGATCATCTCCGAAGCCGACGTCCTCTACGTGACCAGGGTTCAGAAGGAACGCTTTGAGGATCCGGAAGAATACGAACGCCTGAAGGACTTCTACATCATCACGCCTCAGCTCATGGCGAAAGCCAAGGAGAGAATGATCCTTATGCACCCCTTCCCGCGGGTATACGAGATAAGCTATGAAGTGGATTCGGACCCGCGGGCGGCCTATTTCCGCCAGATCCAGAATGGCCTCTACATCCGGATGGCCCTGTTAGCTGCCGTTCTGGGGAAAGCGTAGCGGGATTACACCGCTTTGGGGAGGGTGAAGGAGAAGGTGGAGCCGCGCCCGGGGGCGCTTTCAACCCATATCCTGCCCCCGTGCGCTTCCACCATCAGCTTGCAAAAATAGAGGCCGAGCCCGAGCCCCCTGACCCTGGCGGTCTCTGTGGTTTCGATCCGGTAGAACTTCTCAAAAATTTTCCTCTGCAGGGGAACCGGTATCCCTCCCCCTTCATCTGTGACTGAAACCTTCACTTCGTCCCCTGCAGCTTCAACCCTCACCGTTATCAGGGAGCCTGGCGGAGAATACTTTACAGCGTTATCCAGAAGGTTGCTCAGGATAATTTCCACCATTTTCTCATCGGCCAGAGCCAGGAGAGGCTCCTCTGGGCCTTCAAAGGAGAAGCGGTGAGCTCCACCCCTGGCGAATCTCCCCACCACTTCCCTTGCCAGGCCCGCCACGTCAAGCCTTGCGGAGTTCAGCCGGATTTTCCCCCTCTCAAGGCTGATCATTTCCTGAAGCTTGCGCACTGCTTCTGTCAGCCTCTCGCTCAGTTCCACCACTTCATCCAGGGATTTCCTTCTTCTCCTGCCCTCCCTGTAAAGGTAAAGGCTGCTGGAGAGGCTGTTCGCCAGCTTCCCTATCTCGTGGACCAGGAAGATTGTCACCACATCCTGAACCTTTTCCAGGTCCTTTTCCCTGGACAGATCCCAGAAGACCACAGCCGTCTCGTCGGGGGAAATTGGTATGACTGCCTCCCTCACCGGAACGAGGTGGCCATCCCTGGCTCTGATCTGGGCGTTCTGCAGGGCCGGTCCGCCCGTCCGGCCTGCCTTCAGGGCAAGGGGGATGACTTCGTCAGGGTAGAGGGAGCGGCAATTCTGCCCTCTCATCTCCTCCCCGGTGAAACCTGTAAGAGCGCAGGCCTTTTCATCAATATGCCGGATCTCTCCATCCTTCCCCACCAGGTAGAAGCCATCGGCGACCGATTGCAGGAACTGGAGGAATTTCTCCCGCATTTCCTCCAATTCGTTCTTGAGGGCGAGGCGAGCTGCCCTGGAGCCCAGGTGGTAAAGGAGGAGGGCGATTTCGGGCACCCTGCCTTCCTGGACAAGGAAGACGCCCCAGGCTTTGCCGGCAAACTCAACGGGAAAGAGGGCAAACCCTTTGAAGTAACCTTTCAAGTTAGCCAGAGCCTCTGGCTCCACAGGATGCGCCGGGGATAGGAGAGTCAGGACCTCGGCGAGGTGGGGGTTGAAAGAGGGGCTCATGGCCAGAGCCGGCTCGCCTCCGGGCCCCGCAGCGAACAGCAGGAGGCAACACGGCACCCCCTCAATCCGGGAAACCCTCACGAGAACCTCAAGGCCCTTCCGGGCAAGCTCCTCCAGGGAAGAGGTCTCTTCCATTGTCTCCCCGAGGCTCCTGAGGCCCGCAAGTTCCCGGCTCGCCCTCTCCAGTTCCCTCTGGAGGATCACTCTCTCCCAGATGGCCACTACCTGAGCCGAGAAAGCCCTGAGCAGGCCCAGTTCGGTTTCGGAGAAAGCCCGGGGCTCCTTCCTCCACACCCCTATCCAGCCGATTTTCTCCCCCTTGAGGCGGATTGAGACGGCCATGAAGGATTTCATCCCCCGGGAATCGCTGAAGCTCCCCGGCCTTTCCAGCAGCGGCAGTATGACTTCATCCTGCCGGGAACAGAGTTCAACTTCCCACTGAGGCGGCGGGACAATGCTTTCGGAGCCGGCCCAGTAGCTTATGGGCGTCCCGCTTTCCCCCTTTATCCTCACCGCGCAGGCATCGGAGTCCATAAAGGCCCTTATCACGCCGGCGGTATAGCTCAGCAGTTCCTCGCCCCTCAGGCCTGAAGCCAGTATGTTGCCGATGGCGTTGTAGGCCTCAAGGAGGGCTTCTTTTTCCATCGCCCGGGAGCGGTAGGCCGTGATGTTGTGGATTACGGCAGCAAAATAAGGGGCGAGGCTCTCCAGGAAGCGCAGGTCCTCATCGCTGAAAGCCCCGGGGTAGAGGCTGTCCATCTCCAGGGAGCCAATCAATTTGCCCTGGTAAATCAAAGGCACTCCCACAAAGGAGCGGAAAGGGCCGATCTCCGGGAGCCTGGGCTTTTCCTCCAGAGCCTGAAAGTCCTTCACGAGGATGGACCTGCGGTCCCGGGCAATGATCCCGGAGAACCCCTCCCAGGGGCTGTATTCGTGGCCCTCCGCCAGCCCGGCACCCGAAACCTTGCGCGCCACCATTTTCCGCTTCTTCTCGTCCCAGAGGCAGACTTCCACAACCCTCGCCTGGGGGAAAAGGAGCCTGAGGCTTTCCACCATGCTCTCCAGGACCGAATCCAGGTGGTAGGGGTTGGCCATCATGCGGGAGAGGATCTCCTGGGCCGAGGCCAGTTCCCTGAGCTGACGGCGGAGGGTCCTCCTGGAATCCTCTTTCTCTAAGAAGAGGCCAAGCTGGGAAGCCAGGACTTCCAGGTTCCTGATTTCAACCTGGTAGAAAGGCTCGCCCCTTTCCTTTTCGCCGCAGGCTATGAATCCGGCCAGTTTCCCCCTTGCCCTCACCGGGACCAGCAGCCTGAACCCGGGTTCTGCGCCCTGGGCCAGGCCGTCCTGGAGAAGCAGAGGGGTCTGCCGGGAGGCCAGCGCGCTGACGAGGGGGGAATCCAGGGGAAGGGAGCTTTCTTCCCAGTTTCCAGGGTCAAACCGCGCTATGGCCTGACATTTGCCCAGCGCTTCGTCCACCAGGTAAAAGTAAACCTTCCGGCACCCGAGCCAGTCGGCAAACCCCTGGCACACCTTCTCCGCCAGCTGAAAGAGGTCCATATCCTCGCGGAAGAACTCCTGAAGGGAGTAAAAGCGGAGGAAGCGCTCTGAAGTTCCCCTCCGGAGGAAGAAGACCTCGTAACGGGAAAGGAGCCAGAGGATGAGGGAGAGCAGGGCTGTGTAGAAGAGGAGGAAAGAGAGGAGAGCTCTGTTCCTGAGGAAGGCTACGCCGGCAGGGAGCGCCAGGATGAACCAAACAGCCAGGACGATCAGGCGGTGGCGCCAGCTTATCGC
>DAOUBN010000231.1:0-8645 GCA_034432815.1 Anaerolineae bacterium
CCCCAGCAAACCCTGAGCCAACGAGGGTGGGGGAAACCGGGAGTGCAAGGGGGTGGGGGGTTGATGCGTCGGCGTGCCCCCCCGCCGTATCGGCGGCCATATATCCGCAGTATATGCAGGTGAAGAGAGTGATTTCCGGCTTGTATTCCACGCTTTCACCTCCACCGATTTTCCCCACCCCCGTTTGCCCGGGGTCTGCTGGAGTTCAGGGGCCTCCTCGTGGGCTGGTTGCAGGAGGGGGCTGCTTGCCTTCAATGCCCCTCTGGAAAAGAGGGAAAAGGTTGGGGGGACACCCCCCGCAGCCCCCCGGCATGGGGGCTTAGCCCCCCTGCACCCCCCAATTTTTCCCACCCTCGTTCGCTGAGGGTTCGCCCACGTTCAGGGTCCCCCTCGCGGCCAGGTTGCAGGGGAAGGCCGCTCGCCCCTTGATTTGTTTTCCCTGGGGGACACCCCCCATGACCCCCCGGGAGGGGGCTTTGCCCCCTCCACCCCCTTGATTTGTTTTTCTGGGGGCACATCCCCCAGACCCCCCGGCATGGGGGCTCCGCCCCCCTGCACCCCCGCAGTCCTCCGGGAGAGGGCTACGCCCCTATCACCATTCGCCATTCCTCATTCGCCATTCAGAAAGTGATCAGGCTCCTCCTGAGCCTGTCAAAGTCTTCCAGGGCCTTTCCCGCTCCGAGAGCCACACAGGCCAGGGGGTTGTCGGCCACGTAACAGGGTATGCCTGTCTCTCTGGTAAGGAGCCGGTCCATGTTCCTGAGGAGCGCTCCCCCTCCCGTGAGAAGCATCCCCCGGTCAATTATGTCCGAAGCCAGCTCGGGCGGGGCTTTTTCCAGAACCCTCCTGACCATCCCGACAATGGCTTTAAGGGGTTCGGATATGGCCTCGGTGATTTCATCGGAGTTGACCACGACGGTCCTGGGCAATCCCATGACCAGGTCCCTGCCCTTGACCTCAGTCTGGAGCTTTTCCGGGAGGGGCAGCGCGCTGCCTATCTCTATCTTTATGGCCTCAGCCGTCGCTTCCCCGATCTGAAGGTTGTATTTCTTCCGGATGTAGGAGGCGATGGCCTCGTCAATCTTTATCCCGCCGACCCTCACAGCATCGGCCACCACGATCTCGTTCATGGAGATGATGGCCGCTTCGCTTATCCCGCCGCCTATGTCTACCACCATGTTCCCGGTGGGGGTGTGGATGGGCATCCCCGCCCCAAGGGCAGCAGCCAGAGGCTCGGGGATGAGGTAGACCTCCTTTCCTCCGGCCTGGATTCCGGCATCGTGGACGGCCCTGGTCTCCACGCTGGTTATCCCCACCGGCGCGCTTATCATTACCCTGGGCTTGAAGAGGTTAAAACGGCCGCAGACTTTCTCCAGGAAGTATCGGAGCATGGCCTCCGTCACCAGGTAATCGGCTATGACTCCATCTTTGAGGGGCCTGACCACGTCAATGCTCTCCGGAACCCTGCCCTGCATGGTCATGGCTTCCTTGCCTATGGCTACGATCTTCTTGTCCTTCCTGGAGATGGCCACGATGGAGGGCTCCTGGATTACGATCCCCTTCCCCTTCACGTAGATTATGACGTTGTAGGTGCCAAGGTCAATGCCGATGAGCTTCTCAAACATTTTCCTCTTCCTCTTCAAGCCTGGGTATCTGGAGGCGGCGGTAGCGCTGGGCGACCCTGATCCTGGTCACGGCTTTGCGGAGCCTCGCCTCGGCCTGGGCGAACTCCTCGCGGCTGAGCCTCCCCCTCTCTTTGAGCAGTTCCATCGCCCGGCGGCGGGCCTCCTCGGCCCGGGCTATGTCAATCTCCTCGGCCCTCTCGGCGGTATCGGCCAGGACTATGACCCTGTCCTTGTATACCTCCATGAACCCTCCGCCTATGGCGAAAGAGAACTCCTCCTCCCCCTTACGGGCCCTGAGTTCTCCGATGCTCAGGGCTGTGAGGAGGGGAGCATGCTTCGGAAGGATCCCTAACTGGCCGTCAACCCCCGGCGCTATCACCATGTCCACTTCATCGGAAAAGACCATCCTCTCTCCGGTGACTATCTCCAGGCGGAGGGGCATCTCGCTCTCCTCACCTCAGGGTTTTGGCTTTCTCCACCGCCTCGTCAATGGTGCCGATCATGTAGAAGGCCTGCTCCGGCAGGTCGTCGTATTTGCCTTCCAGGATCTCCTTGCAACCCCTGACCGTCTCCTTTATCGGGACGTAGACGCCAGGCCTTCCGGTGAAGGCTTCGGCCACGAACATGGGCTGGGTCAGGAAGCGCTGGAGCTTACGGGCCCTGGCCACGATCAGCTTGTCCTCCTCCGAAAGCTCCTCTATCCCCAGGATGGCGATTATGTCCTGGAGGTCCTTGTAGCGCTGGAGGACCCTCTGCACCTCCCTGGCAACATAGTAGTGCTCCTCCCCCACGATCCTCGGGTCCAGGATCCTGGAGGTGGAGGCCAGGGGGTCAACGGCAGGGTAGAGGCCCTGTTCGGCCAGGGAGCGCTCCAGGGCGATGGTGGCATCCAGGTGGGCGAAGACCGAAACCGGAGCGGGGTCAGAGTAGTCATCGGCGGGGACGTAGACGGCCTGGAAGCTGGTGATGGAGCCCTTGCGGGTGGAGGTGATGCGCTCCTGGAGCTCCCCCATTTCGGTGGCGAGGGTGGGCTGGTAGCCCACAGCGCTGGGCATCCTCCCCAGAAGGGCCGAAACCTCCGAGCCCGACATCACGAAGCGGAAGATGTTGTCTATGAAGAGCAGGACATCCATGCCCTGGTCCCTGAACCACTCGGCCATGGTGAGGGCCGTGAGGCCAACCCTGAGCCTCACCCCCGGCGGTTCATTCATCTGACCGAAAACCATCACCGTCTTGTCCAGGACGCCTGCCCTCTTCATTTCAAGCCAGAGCTCGTTGCCCTCGCGGCTCCTCTCCCCAACTCCAGCGAAGACCGAAACGCCTCCGTGCTCAATGGCGATGTTCCGGATCAGCTCCATTATGATGAAGGTCTTGCCGACCCCCGCACCCCCGAACACCCCTGTTTTCCCTCCCTTGGTGAAGGGGGCGACCAGGTCTATGACTTTGAGGCCGGTTTCAAAGACTTCAACTTCGGTTACCTGCTCCTCAAAGGGCGGGGGAGGCTGGTGGATGGGACGGTATTCATCGGCCTTGACCGGGCCGAGGCCGTCTATCGGCTCCCCCAGGACGTTGAAGATCCGCCCCAGTGTTCCCCTTCCCACTGGCACCATGATGGGGGCACCGGTATCGTAAGCTTCCATGCCCCGGCGCAAGCCGTCGGTGGTATCCATGGCTATGCAGCGAACCCAGTTGTTGCCCAGGTGCTGCTCCACCTCCACCACCAGGCGCCTTCCACCCCCCAGAGGTATCTCAATGGCGTTGTAAATTTCAGGGAGTTCAACGCCTTCCGGAAACTCCACATCCACCACAGGCCCCATCACTTGAACCACCCTTCCCTTGCTTCCTTTCGCCATGCTTCCACCTCCTTGCCGAATGGCGAATAAGGTATCACCAGACGACCCCTGCCTTCATGGCTCTGGCTTTGCGGAGGGCTTCGGCTCCCCCGGCAATGTCCATCATCTCACGGGTTATGCTCCACTGCCTCGCCTTGTTGAACCGGATCGTGAGCTCGTTTATGAGTTCCTGGGCGTTTTCGGTGGCGTTGCGCATCGCCACCATCCTGGCGGAATGCTCGCTCGCCTGGGCTTCCAGGATGGCCTGATAGACCTGGAGCTCGGTGAAGCGGGGGAGGACCTCCCCCAGGACCGTCTGGGGGTCGGGCTCAAAGATGTAGAGGGCGGCGAGCCTCTCCTCGGGGGCAGGCCTCTCTATGGGAAGAAGCTTCCTTATGGTGGGGATCTGGGTTATGGTGGAGACGAAGCGAGTGTAGGCAATGTAGACCTCATCCACCTGGCCCGAGGTGAACTCTTCCATGGCTATCCTGGCTATGGGGGCCACCTCCATCAGGGTTGGGCGATCCCGCACTCTGGTGAATTCGGCCACGATGTTGTGGCCGTAGCGGAGCATGAAGTCCCGCCCTTTCCTCCCCACCGTTATCAGCCTCAGGTCTATCCCCCGATCCATCCGCTCCAGCATGAACTGGACTGTGGCCCGCAGGATGTTGTGGTTGTAGGGGCCGCAGAGGCCCCTGTCGCTCGTTATGAGGATTATGCCGACAGCTTTAACGGGCCGGACTTCGTAAAGGGGGTGGTCAATTTTCTCGGGTTGTCCGGCAAGGTAAGTGAGGATCTCCCAGGCTTTCTGGGCGTAAGCCCTTGAGGCCATGGCCTGCTGCTGCGCCCTCAGCATCCTGGAGGCAGCCACCATCTCCATGGCCCTGGTGATCTGAGAGATGTTCCGGACGCTCCGGATGTGCCGGCGGATTTCCCTGAGGGTCTCCATTTAAATCACCACGGTCCTCTTGAATTCTTCTATGGCCGCCCTGAGGGCCTTCTCGGTCTCCTCGTCCAGGTCCTTGGTCTCGGCGATGCGGTTGCCTATCTCGGGGTGATGCAGGTCCATCCAGCGGTGGAATTCCCTCTCCCACTTCTGGATCTTGTGGACCGGGACATCGTCCAGGTAGCCCTGGGTCCCGGCGAAGATTATCATCACCTGGTGCTCAACGGGCATGGGCTCATACTGGGGCTGCTTCAGGATCTCCTGGAGCCTCTGTCCCCTCTCAATTACCTTGCGGGTGGCGGGGTCAAGCTCTGAGGCGAACTGGACGAAGGCGGCCAGCTCCCGGAACTGTGCCAGCTCCAGGCGGAGCTTACCCGCCACCTTCCGCATGGCCTTTATCTGGGCGTTGCCTCCGACCCTGGAGACCGAAAGGCCCACGTTTATGGCCGGGCGGATTCCGGCGTTGAAGAGCTCCGGCTCCAGGTATATCTGGCCGTCGGTTATGGAGATGACGTTGGTGGGGATGTAGGTGGTGATGTCGCCCAGTTGAGTTTCAATGATGGGGAGGGCAGTGAGGGAGCCGCCGCCGTATTCGGGGGCGAGGCGGGCAGCCCTCTCCAGGAGGCGGGAGTGGAGGTAGAAGATGTCGCCCGGGTAAGCCTCGCGGCCCGGCGGCCTCCTGAGCACCAGAGAGATCTGGCGGTAGGCCCAGGCGTGCTTGGTCAGGTCATCGTAAACGATGAGGGCATCCTTCCCTGATTCCATGAACTCCTCGCCCATGGCGCATCCAGCATAGGGGGCTATATACTGCATCGCCGCCGGCTCTGCGGCCGAGGCCACCACAACGATGGTGTGCTCCATGGCCCCGTATTTCTCCAGGGTGGCCACCACCCTCGCCACCTGCGCCATCTTCTGCCCGATCGCCACGTAGATGCAGTAGAGGTCCTTCCCCTTCTGGTTTATGATAGTGTCAATGGCGATGGCAGTCTTTCCCGTCTGCCGGTCGCCTATTATGAGTTCCCGCTGCCCCCTGCCTATCGGGATCATGGAGTCAATGGCCTTTATCCCGGTCTGGACCGGGGTATTGACAGGCAGGCGGGTCACAACGTTGGGGGCGATGCGCTCTATCGGGCGGTATTTGGTGGCCCTTATGGGCCCTTTGCCGTCAATGGGCTGGCCAAGGGCGTTCACCACCCTCCCCAGGAGCTCCTCCCCGACAGGGACGGAGATTATCCTCCCGGTGGAGCGGGCTATGTCCCCTTCCTGGAGGTGGCTGTAATCCCCAAGGAGGATAACTCCCACATTGTCCTTCTCCAGGTTGAGGGCCATCCCGTAAAGCCCTCCGGGGAACTCCACCAGCTCCGAGGCCATAACCCCGCTGAGCCCCCTCACCCTTGCCACGCCGTCCCCCACTTCTATGACCGTGCCCACTTCCACGGCCTCTATGGGGGCTTCAAAGGCCTCAATCTGCTTCTTGATCTCCAGAGCAACATCCACAACCCTCAGGGCCATTTTCCCCCTCCCGTTAGATTTCCCGCTTCAACCTCTCCCTCAAGCTCTCAAGCCTTCCGGCTATGCTCCCGTCTATGACTTTATCGCCGATCCGGACTATGACCCCTCCCAGGATTTCGGGGTCCACATCGTAGCGGAAATCCAGGTCTGAGCCGAAGCGAGCGATGAGGCGGGCCTGGAGGGCTCTTTTCTCCTCCTCGGTTAAGGGAATGGCTGTGGTGATATTGACCACCCGGCGGGCGGCGCCTCCCCTTGAGAGCCTCCCTAACTCGTCCAGGATTTCCGGGAGGTAGTGGAGGTGCCCCTTTGAAGCCAGGAGGGAGATGAAATTGCGGATCTCAGCCGGAGTTTCATCCCCAACCAGCCTGTTTATTATCTCCTGCTTCTCCTGGAAGGGCACCTCGGGGGCATCCAGCTTCTCCAGGAGGCCGTTCTGGGCTATATCCCCCCAGACCCTGGCCAGCTTCTTTATCCACCCTTCCAGAGCAGCCTCGTAGAAGGCCCTGGCGTAGAGGTCGGCCTTCTCCCTTCTATGGATGATTTTCTCCAACTCGCCCCCTCCGGAAGCTAATCGGATTGCTCAAGGGTGGAGATGAAATCGCTTATGATCCGGTGCTGGGCCTGTTCGTCAAGGGCCTGGCCCACGATCTTGCGGGCGGTCAGGACGGCCAGGTCTATGGCCTGGCGGCGGAGCTCGGCCAGAGCCATTTCCCTTTCCCTTTCCACCTCCAGCCTGGCCCTTTCCAGGATGCGGCTGGCCTCTGCCCTGGCCTGGGCTATTATCTCCTCCTTCACCCTGTTCCCCTCCTGGGCAGCCTGGGCGATTATCTCCTGAGCCCTGGCCCTTGCCTCCGTCAGGATGCGTTCGGCTTCGGCACTGGCTTCGGCGAAGCGCTGGGAAGCCCTTTCCGCCTCCTCAAGGCCCCGCTGGATCCTCTCCTGCCTGGTCTTTATGGCGTTCAGGATCGGCCTGTAGAGGAACTTCTGCAGGATTAAAAGGAGGAGCAGGAAGTTTACCGCCTGCAGGATGAGGCCAGGAAGGTTTACTCCCAGTTTCTCCATCCCTTAACCTCCGCCAACGAAGATGAGGGCAAGGGCGGTCACGAGGCAGTAAATGGCCACGGCTTCGGCGAGACCCAGGCCCACGATCATGGGGGTGAAGAGCTTGTCGGCGGCCTCAGGGTTGCGTCCGATCGCCTCCATCGCCTTGCTCACCCCCATCCCTATACCGAAACCGGGGCCTATGGCACCTATACCCATGGCGAAGGCGGCTCCGAGATTGGCTGCAGCCTTGGGATCCATCTCTTCCCCTCCTTGAGTTTAGTGTTCTGCTTCATGGGCAGCGGTGGATAAGGAAAAGTAAATGGTGCTCAGGACCGCGAAGATCACGGCCTGAATGAGTCCGAAAAGGGATTCCAGGATCATGAACACAGCAGGGACGATGGCGGGAAGCATCACGAAGATCACCGTCAGGACCACGTCGCCCCCGAAGATGTTCCCGAAAAGTCGTGCCGAGAGGGAGAGGATGTGGGAGAGCTCGCTGACAAGGTGGATGGGAGCCATGAGAGGGGCGAGGATCGGCGGGGTGACGAACTCTTTGAGGTAGCCCTTTATCCCTCTGTAGGCGATCCCGGCCACCTGGACCAGGAAAACGGTGATGAGGGCCATGGCCAGAGTGGTGTTGAGGTCGCTGTTGGGGGGCCGGAAGATCGGGACATGGTGGTAAGTTATGGTGCCGAAGCCAGGGAGAAGTCCGAGCCAGTTGGCCGTTAGGATGAAGAGGAAGAGGGTCATGATGAGGGGGAATATCACCCTGCCCACTTTCTCCCCAGTTATGCTGTTCACCAGGTTGTGAACGGTCTCAATCACTATCTCCACGATGCTCTGGAGGGCGCCGGGGACAAGGCTGAGGCGCCTCCTCACCGCAAAAGCCAGGGCTATTAGCAGCGCCATAACGATCCAGGTGGTGAGGATGGTGTTGGTTATGGGGAACGGGCCGAGGTAGAAGAGCTTCTCGGCCCCCATGGAGATTTCATGGAACTCAATCCCGAGAAGTTTTCCCAGCATTCTCGCACCTCAGGATGCAGGTTTGCTTCGGGCATACCAGAGGTAAAGCTTGTAGAGGATGCGGCCGGCCTGGTGGGTGAGGATCCCGGCGATGACCCCCCACAGGTTGAAGTCAAGGAAGCGGATCACCGCATAGCAGAAGGCGAAGAAGAGGAAAAGCTTGGTGATGAAGAGAAAGCCGAAAAGGCCCCCGAGCCACTTCGGAGCCTTTGGGGAGAAAAGGATTTTCTTCAGGGAGAACTCCGTGAGGAAACTATTGACCCAGGACCCCCCTGCTCCCGCCAAAAAGCCAGCCGCAATCAGGATGAAATCCCTCATCTCCTCACCATGGAAGAAAGGCGGTAAAGGTTATAGCCAGCCGAAGCCAGTCCCAGGAAAAGGCCGATAAGAGTGAAGATAGGCCTGGTTCCGAGCTTTCCGTCCAGCCACCACCCTGCCCCAATCCCTATGAGAATGCTAAACCCGACAGTGAAGCCAAGTTCCGTGACGAAGGCCAGAATTCGCCACTTTTTCACCTGCCCAGCTCCGGAAAAATTGGACCATGTTTATTATAGTCAAGAACGGAGAAATTGCAACCCCGCCTTTACTGGGGTGGGAGGGGGCTTTGCCCCTCCCGGGGGTGTCCCCCAGAATTGGGGGGTGCAGGGGGGCGAAGCCCCCATG
>DAOUBN010000232.1:0-8656 GCA_034432815.1 Anaerolineae bacterium
TCGTAGCCTCAAGGGGACGCATCGGGAAGATCGCCAGTTTCACCGGGCTGGCTATCCTCCTGGCAGGCTTCGGCTTCAGTTTCTTCCCGCGGTATTTTTACATTTCCCTCCTGTGCCTTATCCTCGGCCTCATAGCCTCCAACATAGGCACATACAACTTGAACCGCTGGGTCAAGCGTCCCCGCACCGATGAGGTGATCGCCAGGGCCCTCAAGGGTCTGGATGACCGCTTCTGGCTCTTCAGTTACGTTCTCCCGGCCGAGCACGTGGTCCTGGGCCCCACAGGCCTCTTCGTCATCAAAGCCAAGCCCCACGACGGGGAGATAATGTGCGAGGGGAGCCGCTGGCGCCGGAAGTTCCGCTGGTCATACCTCCTGCGGATATTCTACGAGGAAAGCCTCGGCAACCCCACCGCCGAAGTCGCCTGGGAGGCGGAGCGGCTCCGCAAATTCTTAGCCCAGAAGCTCCCCGAAGACGCCCAGGTGGAGGTGAAGGAGGTCATCCTCTTCACCAGCCCGGCCGCCCGCCTTGAACTCCACTCCCCCATGACCCCGGTTCTCACAGCCAAAACCCTCAAGAACCACATCCGCCAGAAAGGTGCCGAGCTCATCCCCCAGGAAGCTTACCAGAAGGTTCTGGAAGTTTTCCGCCAGCATGCCGAAGAAATAGGGGCGCTCTGAACCGCCCCGAAGGAGGCGAATATGGACCTCAAAGATTTCCCCCGCCCGCCTCAGGACAACGGGCGAGGCATCCACTGGTCCGCAAGCCCTTACCACCCCGAGGGGGAAGCCCTTCGCTTCTGGATAAACGAACTGAAGGAGATGAACATAAAATGGGTCAAGGTCCTGGACGACGGCGGAGGCTCTTCGGCAAAGCTGTGCGAAATCCTCCTTCAGGAAGGGATAATGCCCGTGGTCAGGCTATACCGGTATGAGCCCAACCCGGGCTGCATCGGAGGCAGGGAGATAGAGACAGTCAAAAAGCTTGTGGCCATCGGGGTCCGCTACTTTGAAACCAACAACGAACCCAACCTGCCGGTAGAATGGAAAGGCGGATACATGCCCCCGAACTGGGTGGACATTGTGGTGGAGAACCTCATAATTGATGCCGATATAATCCTGGGTCTGGGAGGGCTTCCGGCAATACCAGCCTTCTCCGTTGGGGATAAGACGGATGTCTTCGCCGAAATAGCTAAAAGGAGGCCCGACCTCTTTGATTCCGGGATATGGGCGGCCATCCACAATTACACCCTCAACCACCCCCTTGATTACCCCGATGACCCCGTGAACCAGGAAGGTAAGCCCCTCACCCTTGAAGAATACCTCAGCTACGGCCCGGTGGAATGGGTCTGGGATGGAACGCCCATGGAGTGGATAAATGAATGGCGGGCGAAAGACAAAAACCCCGGTGCTACGGTGATGGATGACCCATCGTGTTTCCGGGCTTTTGAGCAGATCAACGCCCTTATCGTCAAGGCGTGCGGCCATTCCATTCCCATCATCTCCACCGAAGGAGGGCCGGTTGTGGGCTGGAGGGATGACCGGCGTTACCCTCGCATAACCCCTGCCCTCCATCGGGACATGGTGGTGGCCATAAACGATTTCATGCAGCGCTCTGCTCCTCCCTATTACTTCGCCATGTGCCACTGGCTCATCGCCAATTACAGGATCGGGAATTTCAACCCCACCTGGGAGAGCCAGGCCTGGTATACCGATTTCTGGAACCCCCTTTTCGGCCTGAACGGGAGACTTCCAGCAGTGGATGCGGTGAAGGCCATGCCAAGCCTGGTGAGGATTGGCGTGGGGACGGGAGCCATAACGGGGATCCTGAGGGACAGGGAAGGGAGGAGCCTCGTGGGCATACCTGTAGCCCTTTACCAGAAAGGGGCCAGGGTTAGCCTCGTTTACACTGATGTAACGGGGCTTTTCCGGTTTTCCAACATCCCCGCCGGGGAATACGATGTGGTGGTGGAAAAGCTCGGGGCCATCGCCCTCGGAGTTGAACTGGCCGAAGGGGAGAGCAAGGCCCTGGACCTGGAACCCATTGAGGTCGGGGTCAGAGGGGGAATATCGGGCAGGGTTCTGGACGAAAGGGGTAGGCCTCAGCCCGGTGTGGAGGTTATCCTAATCAAGGAGGGCAAGCCCCTGGCCAGGACTTCCTCCGACGCCTCCGGCGGTTACTCCTTCTACAACCTCGGAGAAGGCCTTTACGAACTCAGAGCTGGCCCCCTGGTGATCCGCTCCATCGCCCTTGACGGGTGGAAGGAGGAGAGGTTTGATATAACGCTGCCCTCACCCCCCGGATACCGATACAAGGTCATCACCAGAAGGCTCCTTCCCCCTGAGGAGACCATGAACCGCCGCCTCTTCTACGGCCAGGTCCTGGACGAGAATGGGGTCCCCATGTCAGGGGTTAAGGTGATGATGACCTGGACGGGAGCGCCACCGGGCACCTCTTTCCCTGTCAGGGTGACGGGGCAGGTAGTGGGCAAGCCTCCGGGATACTACGAGTTCCTCCACACCCCTGGAGAATACCAGCTCGTGGTGGTCCAGGGGGACTGGGACAGCGAAGTGGCGGAAGGGCTTAACACCGCCCATGTGCCCGGAAGGGAGCCTGGAGCCCCTGTGACCTATGAGGTTAACTTCCAGCTCCTCCCGGTTGGCCAGCCGAAGGGGGCTGCGGTCAGGGGCGAGCTTGCCGGGCTCGCTAAAGGGCGCAGGGTGATCCTGAAGGCTCCGGGCTCCTCCCAGGTAGCGGAACTGGATGAGGAAGGGCGCTTCGCTTTCCCCGGACTTTCCCCGGGGGAATACTCCCTGGAGCTGGAAGGCCTCGGCGCCATTGCCTCCGGGATTAAAGTGGGAGAATCTGATGTCTTCTTCCTCCTTATGCCTTTCAAGAGCACGGTTCAGGGGAAAATCCTGGGACTGGAGGAGGGAACAACTCTGCGCCTGGCTTCGGAGGATTTCGGCTGGGCTGTGGAGGCGAAGGCGGGCACCGGGGGAGCTTTCCGCTTTGAAGGCTTGCCGCGGGGAAGATACCGGATCCTGGTTGGGGAGAAAGAAGTTGGAACTGTGGAAACCGATGGCCTCTCCCTCTTCACCCTGCCGGACCTGTCCCTGCAGGGGCCCTTCAGTTCCATTGAGGGGAAAGTTCAGGATGAAACGGGCAGAGCCGTGGCGGGGCTCAGGCTCATCCTCCTGAGGGAAGGCGTGAGTGTGACGGAAACCACCACCGGGGCCGATGGTTCATTCCGGTTCCTCTACATTAGAGCCGGGGTCTATGACATCAAAGCCGAGGGCATCGGCCTGGTGAAGAGCGGCCTGATGGTGGACGGCGAAAGTTCCTACCAGATAGACATTGTGGTTCCGGCAGTGAAGCCCCGCAGGCCGCTCGCCCGCTGCCTCTACTTCGGTCCGGCGGATGACCCCGTGGCCCAGGCCAATTTCCTCATAGCCCTGCGCTACATTGCAGCCACTGGAACCCCCGCGGTTTTCTCCCTGAAGGATGCTTCCCAGGCCCAGGAAGTGGTGATAGTGGGGGATGAGAGGCTTATTGGGCCGGAGCAGGAGCAGGTCCTCAAAGAAGCGGGGTGCGAGGTCCGGCGCATCCCGGGCGATAGCTACGCCATTGCCCGCGCCCTTGGGCTTTAGAGGAGGCGGCAATGCCTGAAAGGGAAAATGATGCCATAGCTTACGGCGTGAATGTGGAGCCGGCCAGAGTTGAACCTGGTGAAAAATACTGGATGGCCGTCCGGATCCACCACCTGACTCCGGAGGAGAACCGGGGCCGCAGCCTGCTTTACATAGACATTCTGGACGAAGAAGGCAGGCGGGTTTACGGAGCACAGGCCAGAGTTTCCTGGCCGGGCGGTAGCCAGATAGTCACGGTGGACAAGCCCCTGAGCGAGCCCGGAACCAACTTCCCCCTGTGGCCCGGGCAGCTCTGCTCGGTTGAAGTCCTCGGCCTGCCCAGCGACAGGGTCTTCGGCATCCACAACGATCATCCTGACGAAGCCCCCGGCAACACCAGGTTCCATCACTCCTTCCTGGTGGTATTCCAGAAAGCGGTGAAGGAAGAAGGGAGGAGCGTGATAAAGGGGGAGGTGGTGGGAGGGGCGGGAAAAACCATCATGCTTCTGAAAAAGGGGGAGGCGGTGGCGGCTCAGGTCATCGGGCAGGACGAGCGCTTCGCCTTTGAGAAGCTCCTGGCCGGAAAATACACCCTGGAAATACCCGGGACTGACCTCCGGGTGGCGGATATAGAGGTGGATGGCTTTGAGACGATAACCCTGAGGCTCGTCCTGGAGGAGAAGAGCAAACCGCTCTACCATTACCTCCTTTTAGGGGCTGGACCTGAAGCCCAGGTGGACCTCCTCCTAGCTTCGGAATACATCCTGCATTTCAGGCCGGTGGTGGGCTTCAGCCTGGATGAGGCCTCCAGCGCCACCAACGTCACCATCCTGGGCGGGTTTGATCGGGTCACCCGGCAAGAAGAGGAACTCCTCAGGAGCAGAGGGTGCACCGTCAGGCGCATTTCAGGAGACGCCTATCAGCTGAGGGAAATTTTCCGGGAGCTGGTGGAGAAGAACACCCCCTTCCCTCAGGGCTGATGCAGGCGCTCCCAGGTCCTCTGGAGGAGGAGGGCGTCCTCCTCCAGGTTGGGGCTTTCGCAGATCACGAGGCCCTTCACCCCGTAATCCTTAAGGGTACTGAGCAACTCCTCATAGCGAAGATCCGATTCGGGAAGGTTGAGGTGCTCTCTCTCCCCTTTGGCGCTGTAACTTATCCCTGAGATGTGGATGTGCATATCAGCCAGGGCTTCGGCGCCGAGCTCGTCCCTTATAAGCTTGAGGATGGAGGTGAATTCTTCGTAGGAATTGAGCCTGCCCCCGGTGCGGGCGTGGAGGTGAGCGAAATCAACGCAGGGAGCCACCCCAGGTATCTCCTGGCTCAGAGCGATAACCTCCTCCAGGGAACCAAACTGGGAGGGCTTCCCCGTGGTTTCAGGCCGCAGCATTACCCCCACCCCTTCCGAATCCAGAATCTCCCTCACCTCGCGGATCTGGTCCCGGATCTTCCTCATGACCTCCTGAGGGCTGTCATCGTGGTAGAAGCCGGGGTGAAAGACGATGTTGCGGGCGCCGCACAGCCATCCGACCCTGGCGGCTGCCAGGAGCCTTCCTTTGCTGGCTTCAAGCTTACCCTTATCGGGAGAATTCAGGTTAATGTAATAGGGGGCGTGGACGCTTAGGACGACACCGAGGGAAGAGGCCGTTTCCCTGACGGCCTTTGCCGCCTCTTCCCCCATGCTCACCCGCTGGACGAACTCCAGTTCCATGCACCCAAGCCCCAGCTCCCTGATGCGCTTGACCCCCTTTTCGCTTGAAGGAGGCTTCGGGGTGCTCAGAGGGACCCCAGCTGTCCCGAAGAGGAGTTCTTTCATAGCTCTCCCTCCTTGAAGAGTGCTTTGAGTTCCTCCTGCCTCGCCCACATCCTTTCCCTCTCGCTTTTCTCGTAATCGCTGTAGCCCAGAAGGTGGAGGACTCCGTGGATAACCAGGGTTATGAGCTCGTCCATGAAAGAGTGGCCGAGTTCTCTGGCCTGTTCCTCAGCCCTCTGCCAGGATATAACCACGTCTCCCAGGTAATCCCTGGCTCCCGGCGCTGCGACGAAACCGTCCTCCCCTCTGGTGTGAAAAGCCAGGACATCAGTGGGCCCGTCCACCCCTCTGAACCGGGCATTGAGGCGGGCGATCTCCTCGTCCCCGGTTATAAAGATGGTGAGCCTGCCTTTCTCCTTACCCTCCTGCTGGAGGACGAAAGCCGCAGCCCGGGCCAGTTTCCTGAGCTCCTGCCTATTCAAGGGAGGGGGGACCTCGCCCTGAACAATTTCAACCCTGCCCATTTTCCTCCCCCGTTTCTGGATAAGGGATGCGGGGGTGAAATACCCCCTGGAGGACGGTTACGAAGGCACTGCGGATTTCCTCCACCTCTTTGAGGGTGAGGCCGCTTTCATCCAGTTCGCCCCTGCCCAGCTTTTCCTTTATCACCTTCCGCACGATTTTCTCAATCTCCTCGGGGGAAGAAGGCCTGGCGGCCCTGACAGCTGCCTCGCAGGCGTCGGCCAGCATGACTATAGCCGTCTCCCTGGTGCGGGGTCGCGGGCCCGGGTAGTGGAAGCAAGAGTCATCTTCAACGCTTCCATTCTGGCGCCTGCACTCTTCATGGTAGAAGTAACTGGTTATGTCGGTCCCGTGGTGCTGAGCGATGAAGTCCTGGATCTGCCGGGGCAGCCGGTATTTCCTGGCCAGGTCAAGCCCATCCTTCACGTGGCTTATCACGATCCGGGCGCTCGTGCGGGGGTCAAGGGAGCGGTGGGCATTCACCCCATCAAGCTGATTCTCGGCGAAGAAGTGGGGGTGGAGGATTTTGCCCACATCGTGGTAGTAAGCCCCGACCCGGGTCAGGAGGGCGTTGGCTCCAATGCGCTCGGCCGCCTGCTCGGCAATGCTGGCCACCAGGAGGCTGTGGTGGTAAGTTCCCGGAGCCTTGAGGAGGAGATCCTGGAGGAGAGGGTGGGTGGGACGCGAGAGCTCCACCAGGTGGAGGGGCGTGAGGGAGCCGGTAATGGTTCCCACGAGGAAAGAGCCTCCGAGGGTGAGGATCACAGAAATTATGCCGTTCAGGAGCGATAGCCCTCCCAGGAGGGCGAGCCCGGCAGGGTCGGTGTCCCCCAGGGGGAGGCGAGAAGCCGCTATCACTCCGAAGCCCCCGATGGCGGAAGCGAAGCCAGCCCGGAGGTAAAGGTTGAACCTGTCTCCTTTCCCCAGAGTCAACAGGAACAGGGACGAGCTCGCCAGCCAGTAAGCGGCAAGCTCCAAGGACTCCCCCGCTCCGTAAGCGGAGAGGATGGACAGGAACAGGATGCCGGTCAGGGCCTGCCCCTTCCCGGCAGTCAGGAAGAGTATGGCCGCGCAGGAGGCAGCTGGGAAGAGGTAAGGCCAGCCTCCTCCACCCAGGGAGAGGAGCCGCGCGCCTGCCAGGAAGAGGACCAGAAGCAGGAGGAAAGGGGGCCTGGCTTCCGAAAGGTAGAGGGCAAGCCCTGAGGTGGCAATCCCAGCCAAGGCGAGAGCTCCCAGGAGCCGGCGGAGATCGAAGTAAGGCCTGTTCAGGCCGAGGGCGCTGATCGCTTCCATCTCCAGCGGCCCCACCACACTCCCCGCCCTGACGATAACCTCCCCTTTCTCCACTGTGCGGACCACAGGCTCCACCGCGTCCCGGGCGGCTTTCCTGGCCTCTTCGGTCTTCTCCACGTTCAGGAAGGAGTTGGGGGAAAGGAGGTTCCCGGCCAGGCCGACCACAGCTCTGATTTCCCTCTCGTCCAGCTCCCAGCTGACCATCGCCGGGAGGGCTCGCCTCGCCTCAGGGAGGCGATCTTCCCGGATTTCGCTCCGCATGGCCCTTTCCAGAACCGAAAGGACTTCCCTTGAGATAAGCTCCCAGCGGGCTTCGGGAAGGGAGAGGAGAGAGGAGATGACGTCTCCAGAGAGGATCAGGCCCTCCATTGAGGCCAACCAGAGCTTCTTCTCCTCCGGAGTCCCGTAGGGGTCCGAGCGCACGGCTTCAATGAACTTCAGGACGGCTGAAGCTTTTGCGATCTGGCTCCGGGTAATGGAAGGATCCGGCGGGTCGTAGACCGGTTCAACCATGGCTTCGGCCTGCTCCCGGGCTTTCTCCGTGAGGACCTGGCTTATGTAGGAAAGCCTTCTGGGGGAGCGGATATCGTAGGGGCTTACATCCCCCTCTTTCAGGTTCAACCTCCTGGCTTCCGGTTCCCAGACCAGGGTCAAAGTTACGATCAAGGCGAAGGAAGCAAAGAGCAGGGCAGTCCCGAGCTTCCTGGCTACCTGAGGCCACAGTAATTTGCACTCCATAATTTTTAAAGACCTGCTAACAACTCCTGAACGATCTTGCTCACGAGGCTTCCATCGGCCCGGCCTCTGACTCTGGGCATCAGTACTTTCATCACCTGGCCCATCTGGCGGGGGCTTGTGGCCCCCACTTCCTTTATGGCCTGGCGGGCCATTTCTTCTATCTCCTCCCGGGAGAGGGGCTTCGGCAGGTATGACTCAAGGACCGCAAGCTCCTCTTTTTCCTGAAGGGCGAGGTCCTCCCTTCCGCCCCGGGTGAATTCCTCAATGGCCTCCCGGCGTTTTTTGGCCTCGTCGGCAATGACGGCTATTATTTCGTCATCGGTCAGTTCCCGCATCTTATCCACTTCAGCCCTTCGGATGGCCGTTTTGAGCATCCTCAGGGCTGATAGTTTCCTTTCGTCCTTGCTTCTCATGGCCTCTTTCAGTTCCTGGTCAATCTTTTCTTTCAGTCCCATCTTTTCCTCCTGGTGGCTTTTGATCTGGCGCTTAGAAGGGCAGGGGGCTTTGCCCCCTGCACCCCCGTTTTTTCCCACCCTCGTTCGCTGAGGGTTTGCCTGGGTTCAGGGTCCCCCTCGTGGCCGGGTTGCAGGAGGGGGCTACTCGCCCCTTGATTTGTTTTCTGGGGGGACACCCCCCAGACCCCCTGGCAGGGGGCTTGGCCCCCTGCACCCCCGTTTTTCCCCACCCTCGTTCGCTGAGGGTTTGCCTGGGTTCAGGGTCCCCC
>DAOUBN010000233.1:0-8023 GCA_034432815.1 Anaerolineae bacterium
CACGCATCCGAGCTATGGGGGCACATCCTCCAGGCCCCCTGACGTGAGGGCTTTGCCCCCTGCATCCCGGTTTTGCCCACCCTCGTTTGCTGAGGGTTCGCCGGGGTTCAGGGTCCCCCTCGTGGCCGGGTTGCAGGAGTTTCCCGCTCGCCCCTCCAATTGGTTTTTCTGGGGGGACACCCCCATGCCCCCGGGAGGGAGCTTCGCCCCCTCCACCCCCGATTTTTCCCCACCCTCGTTTGCCGAAGGTTCGCCCGGGTTCAGGATCCCACTCGTGGGCGGGTTGCAAGAGAGGGCTACTCGCCCCTTGTTTTATTTTTCCTGGGGGACACCCCCGGACCAATACCCCCTGGCAGGGGGACATCTCCCGCAATCCCGCAAGAGAGGCAAAACCTTCCCCGGGCAGGGGTCAGGTCCGGGTTGCTCCTGGCCGAAGCTGCGGGTATAATTTAATTTAGAGCGGGGAAGTGTCGGAACTGGCAGACGAGCGTGACTTAGGATCACGTGGGCTTTGCCCGTGAGGGTTCGAGTCCCTCCTTCCCCACCAGAAAGCGCCTTCGGGCGCTTTTAATTTTGGCTCCGGTATGATATAATGCCTCCACCTTTAACCCGGCTGGAGGTAGGGAATGAAAGTAACCACAGAAGACCTGGGCAACCGTGAAATTCTTATAAAGGTGGAATTTGACGAAGCCGAGAGGGCCGAAGCTCTGAAAGAGGCTGCTCGTCTCATCTCCCAGGAGATCACCATCCCTGGCTTCCGGAAAGGAAAAGCCCCTTACGATGTCGTCCGGCGCGTTGTGGGAGAGCGCCTGATCTACGAGACAGCCCTGGAGGAAATGGCCCGGAAAATCTACCCAAAACTTCTATCCGACCTGAACCTTGACCCCGTGGCGCCGGCGCGGCTCCAGGAAATCTCCACTGAACCCTTCTCCATCACCCTGAAAGTCCCCCTGAAGCCCATCGTGGACCTGGGAGATTACCGCAGCTTGAGGGTGGAGAAGAAGAAGGCGGAGGTGAGCGAAGAAGAAATCCAGAAGGTTCTGAAAGAACTGCTGGAGGAAAGAGCCACCTGGATCACCGTGGACCGCAGCGCCTCCAGAGGCGACTTAATAGTAGCTGATGTGACCATTAAATCTTCCACTCATGAAAGCCGCAGGGAAAACGTGGTTCTGCCCCTGGACGCCAGGGTGGAACCCATCAGCGGGCTGACCGAAAACCTGGAGGGCCTCGCTCCTGGCCAGGAAAAAACCTTCACCCTGCAGGGGGAAGGAGAGGAGATAACCTTCCGGGTTAAGGTCCACGAGGTAAAAGAGAAGCAACTCCCTGCCCTTGACGATGAATTCGCCCGCTCCTTCGGGGATTTTAATTCGCTGGAAGAACTGAAAGAGCACATCCGGAAGGAACTCCTGGCCCAGAAAGAAAGCATTAAAAGGGATGAGGCCCTTGCGGAAGCCCTGAACACCCTGGTGAAAAACGCCCGGGTGGAGGTTCCGCCGCTGCTCATTGAGCGGGAGGTGGAGGAACTTCTCCAGGAAGAAGACAAGGCCCTGCGGAAAAGGGGCCTGTCCCTTGAGAGCTACCTCAAAATCCAGGGGAAAACCCTTGAGGAACACCGGCAGGAGATCCTCCCGGAAGCCACCGAAAGGCTTAAGATGCGCCTTGTCCTGCGCAAATTCACTGAGGAAGAAAACCTTGACGTTTCCGAAGAGGAAATAAATGAAATCCTGAAAAATTTTGAAGCTAAAGCGAGCACGAGAAAGGAAAAAGGAACCATACGCTCCCCGGACATGAGGGAGAGCATCGCCAACGCCTTGTGGAGAGCCAAACTGGAAAACCGGCTCCTGGAAATCATGCTGAGGGAGGGGAAGGATGAGGATGCGAGCGGTAATCCCGATGGTGATTGAGTCTACGGGCAGGGGCGAAAGGGTTTACGACATCTATTCCCTCCTCCTCAAGGAGAGGATAATCTTCCTGGGCACACCCATAACTGACCAGGTCGCCAACCTCATAGTGGCCCAGCTCCTCTACCTGGACAGGGAGGACCCCGAAAGGGACATTTACCTCTACATTAACTGCCCGGGTGGCGCGATATACCCGGGCCTCGCCATATACGATACAATGCAGCTAATAAGGGCGCCCGTTTCCACAATAGCGGTGGGGTGGACCGCCAGCATGGGCACGGTCCTCCTGGCGGCGGGAACCAAGGGCAAGCGCTATGCCCTCCCCCATGCCACCATCCACATGCACCCGGCCGGGGGAGGGATCCAGGGCTACGCGCCCGACATTGAAATCCAGGCCAAGGAACTCCTCAGAGTCCAGAGGATAATCCAGGAACTCCTGGCCTACCACACCGGCCAGCCCCTGGAGAAGATCATCCAGGACTTTGACCGCGATTATTACATGGACGCCAAAGGCGCAGTGGAATACGGGATAATTGACGAAGTCCTGGAGGTTCCTCCCGGGAAGAAGAGAGGAGCACCCGGAACCTCCGCTGAGGGGAGGTAATCCCGATGTTCATACCTCATTGCTCCTTCTGCGGGCGGCCCGAAACGATAGCTGGGAGACTAATCGCGGGCCCAGGCGATGCTTACATCTGCCGGGATTGCGCCGAACTCTGTGTGCGCATCTTTGAAGAAGAAAGGGAGGAGCCAGGGGAAGAGGATTTCATACCCCATGTCCCTCCCCCGAGGGAAATCTACGAGGCTCTGAACCAGTATGTTGTGGGCCAGGACAGGGCCAAGAAAGTCCTCTCCGTCGCCGTCTACAACCACTACAAGCGCATCCTGAACCGCAGGAAAACCGCCGAGGTGGAAATACAGAAATCCAACATCCTCCTCATCGGGCCCACAGGCTGCGGGAAGACCCTCCTGGCCCAGACCCTGGCCAAGTTCCTGGACGTGCCCTTCGCCATAGCTGACGCCACTTCCCTCACGGAAGCAGGATACGTCGGGGAGGACGTGGAGAACATCCTGCTGCGCCTCATCCAGGCCGCCGATTACGACATCGCCAGGGCCCAGAAGGGCATCGTCTACATTGACGAAATAGACAAGATCGCCCGCAAATCGGGCGACAACCCCTCCATCACCAGGGACGTCTCGGGGGAGGGAGTTCAGCAGGCCCTCCTCAAAATCATAGAAGGGACCGTGGCCAATGTCCCGCCCCAGGGTGGCCGCAAGCACCCCTATCAGGAGTTCATCCAGATTGACACCACCGACATCCTCTTCATCTGCGGCGGGGCTTTTGAAGGCCTGGATAAGATCGTGGCCGAGCGCATAGGCCTCAAGGGACGGGTCGGCTTCCTCAGGGAAGGGGAGCCCAGGAGCCGGGAAATGGAAACCGCCGAACTCCTCCGCCAGGTCATCCCCGATGACCTTATGAAGTTCGGCTTCATCCCCGAATTCGTCGGCCGGTTGCCCGTCATCGTGAGCGTGGACCCCTTAGACAAAGAGGCCATGATTGAGATCCTCACCAGGCCCAAAAACGCCATAGTCAAGCAGTTCCAGCAGCTATTCGCCCTGGACGGGGTGGAGTTGATCTTCACTCCTGAAGCTCTGGAGGCTGCGGCCGAAGAGGCCCTCAAGCGCAGAACTGGAGCCAGGGGCCTCCGCACCATTATTGAAGAAACCCTTCTGGACGTGATGTATGAGATCCCATCCCTCCCCGATGTGACCCGCTGCGTGGTCAACGCCGATGCCATCAGGGGCAAAGGGCGCCCCATCCTCCTCAACAGCCGCGGCGTCCCCGTCCGCTGGTGGGAGAAGCTCAGGGAAACGGCCTGATGGTGGACCTCCTCCTGGACGAGGCCATTGAGAGGTTCCTCCGGGGACTTGAGGCAAGCCCCTTCACCCATAAAACCTATTCCACCGGCCTTAAAGCTTTCCTTGAGTTCATCACCGAAAGGACGGACAACCCATACCCCGCCATTTCCTCTATCGGGGAGGAGAGCCTGGAGGAATTCTTCCTCTGGCTCGACAGGAAAGGCTTCTCCCGGTTCACCGAGCAGACCTACCTTGCGGCGGCCACTGCTTTCCTCCGCTACCTCTTTCGGCACCGCCTCCTCCCACCCGATTTTTCGGTGGAAAGGGCCAAGGAAAAACTTAAGGCAGTGGTGCCCCGCGCCTCTTACCCCATCCCCATGCCCGATCCCGACCTCCCTGCCGTGGTCCTGTTTTATGACCAGCAGCCATTGCCCGGGGACAGGCTTGAGCGCCTGAGGCTCCTCCGGAGCCGGGCTATAGTCCACACCCTCTACGCCTCCGCCGGAAGGATAGCCGAGATCGCTTCCCTCAACCGCAAGGATGTGGCCGACGGTCGGCGCAGGGAAGTGGTGGTGACGGGGAAAGGCCAGAAGCAGCGCTTCATCTTCCTCACCCCTGAAGCCCAGGAGGCCATAAGGGCCTACATAGAGGAGAGGAGAGACGACTATGAGCCCCTTTTCATCTCCCATGGCAGGGACTATGGCCGGCGCCTGAGCACCGTGAGCATCTGGGCCACGGTCAGGAAAGCGGCCAGAGCCCTTGGCCTCCACGTCACCCCTCACGACTTCCGGCACTACCGGGCCACCCAGATGCTTGAGGAAGGTGCTCCCCTGGAGGCCATCCAGGACATCCTTGGCCATGCCGATATAAGCACCACGAAGCGGGTCTACGCTCACTACACAAAGCCCCGCATACGGGAGATATTTGACCGCACCACCCTTCCCCCGGAAGAAGCCCTCAAAAAGCGCCGCTTTTAGCCCCGCCTGATAGTTTCTGACAGCAACCCGATACCTCCTGACAGGGCTTACCCTGTAAGGTATAATCCACAAATCCCCTGCGTGTGCCCGTGCAGGGGCCCAGGGGGCTGGAATGTCCCCCAAAGGGGTGCAGGGAGGCAAAGCCCCCATGCCGGGGGGCTACGGGGGGTGTCCCCCCGCCCTTTCTCTCCTATCACAAAAGGGAAACTCCATGCAGGGAGATACACGGAAATGCTCCTCAGAACAGCCAGACCTGTCGGAATAGTCGGTTACGGGGCCTACGTGCCCCGCTACCGCATAAAGGCCGAAGAAATCGCAAGAGTCTGGACCGGGGGGAACATGGAGCCACCGGTCAGAGAAAAAGCCGTTCCAGGGCTTGACGAAGACACCGTCACCATTGCCCTGGAAGCGGCCCGCAACGCCCTGGCCCGCGCCCGGATCGACCCCGGACGACTCGGAGCAGTCTGGGTGGGGAGCGAATCCCACCCCTATGCCGTCAAGCCCACAGGCACCATCGTGGCCGAAGCCCTGGGAGCCACCCCCTACGTCCAGGCCGCCGACTGGGAATTCGCCTGCAAGGCCGGAACCGAAGCCTTCCAGGCAGCCCTGGGCTTCGTGGGCTCAGGCATGGCCAGTTACGCCCTCATCGTCGGAGCCGATACCGCCCAGGGACGCCCGGGCGATGCTCTGGAGTATACCGCAGCCGCGGGGGGAGCCGCCTACATCATCGGCCCGGCCGAGGAGAGCCTCGCCATCGTTGAAGCCTCCTGCTCCTATGTGACCGACACCCCGGATTTCTTCCGCAGGCCCGGGATGAATTACCCGAGCCACGGGGCACGCTTCACCGGGGAACCAGCCTACTTCCACCACATTGAAATGGCAGCCCGCACCCTCATGGAAGAACTTGGATACAAACCTCAGGACTTCGCCTATGCTGTCTTCCACCAGCCCAACCTCAAATTCCCCCAGACAGTGGCCAGGAGGCTTGGCTTCTCACCGGAGCAGATAAAAGAGGGACTGCTGGTTGGGGAAATCGGCAACACATACGCAGCTTCCTCCCTCATTGGCCTCACGGCTGTGCTGGACATCGCCAGGCCGGGCGAGAGGATCCTCCTCGTCTCCTTCGGTTCAGGGGCTGGGAGCGACGCCTTTTCCATCCTGACCACAGATAAGCTCCCCGAAAGGCAAGGCCTGGCTCCTTCCACCCGCTCTTACATCCAGAGGCGAAAGGAAGTGGATTACGCCCTTTACGTCCGATTCCGCCGGAAACTGGAGATGGAATGATGAAGCGGAGAGAGGTCGCCATTGTAGGGATTGGCCAGACAAAAGTGGGAGAGCACTGGGATAAATCCATAAGGCAACTCGCCGCCGAGGCCATCATCGCAGCCATAAAGGATGCCAAAGTGGAGCGGATTGACCTCCTCTGCATTGGCAACGCCCTCTCGGGGGAACTGGCCTTTCAGGAGAACCTTGGGGCGGCAGTGGCCGATTTCGCCGGCCTCCGGACAGTTGAGGCCTTCAAGGTGGAGGCGGCGGGAGCCTCGGGGGCGGCGGCCCTCCGCCTGGGCTACATGGCCGTCGCCGGGGGCATGGCCGATTTCGTCCTGGTCTGCGGAGTGGAGAAAGTGACCGATTCCCCTGCCGAGAAGGTCAACTCGGCCCTTTCCCTGGGCATTGATGGAGAATACGAGCGGGAGATGGGCCTTTCCCTCGTGGCCCTCAGCGCCCTTATAATGCGCCGCTACATGCACGAATACGGCTACGAACTGAAGGATTTCGCCAATTTCCCGGTGAACGCCCACAGGAATGCGGCGAATAACCCCTATGCCATGTTCCGCAACCCCATAACCGAGAAAGCCTTCCTGGAAGCCCGGATGGTGGTGGATCCCATAAACCTGCTTGATTCATCGCCCGTGGCCGACGGGGCAGCGGCCCTGGTTCTCTGCCCGATGGAAATGGCCAGGGATTTCACTTCCAGACCTGTGAGGATCGCCGCCTCCACAGCCGCCACCGACACCCTCGCCCTGCACGACCGGAAGGACCCCCTCTTCCTGGAGGCCGCTTACCTTTCAGCCAGGCGGGCTTACGAGATGGCCGGGATAAAGCCGGAGGATGTGGATCTCTTTGAGCTCTACGACTCTTTCGCCATCATGGCTGGCCTCTCCCTTGAAGCGGCGGGCTTCGCCGAAAGGGGCAAGGGGGTGAGGCTTGCCATGGACGGGGAAATCGCCATTGACGGCCGCATTCCGATCTCCACCATGGGAGGGCTTAAGGCCCGGGGCAACCCGGTGGGCGCTACAGGCGTTTACCAGGTTGTGGAAGCGGCCCTTCAACTCAGGGGAGAAGCCGGCCCCAACCAGGTCAAAGGAGCCCACTGGGCCCTCGTCCAGAGCATAGGCGGGACGGGGAGCACCGTGGTTACTCACATCCTGGAGGGTCCGGATTAAAATATTATCTCAAGGAGGGAAGAGCTATGAGTTTGCCAGCGGTATGGAGGACCAGGAAACAGCGCTATGCCCTGATGGGGGAGGTTTGTCCAAAATGTGGTTTCAAGATTTTCCCTCCCCGCGATTTCTGCCCTGAGTGCTCAAAGCCGGCTGAAACGCCTTACTCTTTCTCCGGGAGAGGAGTGGTCTACAGCTATGCTACCGTCTACCAGGCTACGGATGAATTTGAAGAATACGTCCCTTACACCGTGGCCCTGGTCAAACTGGAAGAAGGGCCGATGGTCACTGCCCAGCTTACTGATGTGGACCCGGAGGAAGTGAAGGTGGGGATGCCGGTGGAGATGGTCACCCGCAAGCTTTACGAAGAAGGGAAAGGTGGGGTTATCCATTACGGCTACAAATTCAGGCCTCGCCTTGGATAAAAATGAGGGGGCTCTCCCCTGCTCCCTCGGGGGGAGAGCTTTTCGCCCTTTCCCACCTTCGTTCCCTCCGGCTTGGCCTTGCTTCAGGCCCCTGCTCGGGGGCAGGTTTCAGGGGATGGCAGCTTGCCCCCATTTTGTTATCGTGGGGGCACATTCCCCACTTCCCCATGTCAGAAGACGGAGCCCCCTCCCGGGGGCATGGGGGTGTCTCCCTTTTCCCACCCCCGTTCCCTGCAGCTCAGCCAGGCTTCAGGGTCCCACTCGTGGCCGGGTTTCAGGAGGTGCCAGCTCGCCCCCAACTTTTTATTTTTGTGGGGGGACACCCCCCACTTCCCCCCGTCAGGGGGACTGCGTCCCCTTGCACCCCCTGTTTTTCCCACCCTCGTTCCCTGCGGCCCAGCTGGGCTTCAGGCTCCCAC
>DAOUBN010000234.1:0-2709 GCA_034432815.1 Anaerolineae bacterium
AGGGGTGCGCATGAGTGCAACCCTGGCGCTTGGGCGGCTTGGAAAAGCTGAGCCTGGGGTGATAGAAGCGCTGACTTCAGCTTTGAAGGATAAAAGCGCATGGGTGCGCAGCTTTGCAGCCCTGGCGCTTGGGCGGCTTGGAAAAGCTGAGCCTGAGGTGATTGAAGCACTGACTTCAGCTTTGAAGGATGAAGATGCAGGGGTGCGCATGAATGCAGCCTGGGCGTTAAGAATGCTCGGGAAGGCTGAGCTGGTGGAAGAGGAGGCAAAAGGAGCGCCATAAACGGGGCTGGAAAAGGCTTTGCCCCTTCCCGGGAGGGTGCAGGGGGGCTGCCAGGGGTGTCCCCACCCTTTCTTCTCCTTGCCCGGATGCGTGAGGGCGTTAAAAAGCCTGAAACGGAGGAAAGCCGATTCGGCCTCTGACGGAAAAGGAGTTATAATAAACCAGAAGCAAGGAAGGGGAGGCGAGTATGAGCTACACGCCTGAAATGCGGGAGTCCATCAGGAAAGTTGAAGCCACAAGGCCGTACCGCCTGCACAACGATTTCCCGCCCATGAGCCCCCAGGAGAAGCAGGAAATCCTGCGCAAGTTCCACCCGGATTACCTGGAAGACAAGATGCGCCCCATCCGGGTGGGGGTGAGCAAGGGACAGCGCATGCCCCTTGAGCTGGCTGATGTCATGGAGGGCAAACCCCGCATTGACCCCGATAAGTTTGACCTTTCAGAGGTGGATTACGAGACCGATGTGCTGGTCATCGGAGGGGGAGGGGCAGGAGCCGCCGCCGCCCTGATGGCCCAGGAACACGGGGCTAAAGTCCTGCTGGCCACCAAGCTCCGCTTCGGCGACGCCAACACCATGATGGCCCAGGGAGGAATCCAGGCCGCTGACAAGCCCAACGACTCCCCGGCCATCCACTACCTGGATGTGGTGGGAGGGGGCCACTTCGTCAACATCCCCGACCTGGTGGAAGCCCTGGTGATGGATGCCCCCTTCATCATAAAGTGGCTTGAAGACCTGGGGATGATGTTTGACAAGGAGCCCGATGGCACCATGCGGACCCAGCACGGCGGAGGCACCTCCCGCAAGAGGATGCACTCTGCCAGGGACTACTCCGGCGCCGAAATCATGCGAACCCTGAGGGATGAGGTCCGCAACCGCTACCCGGATATAACGGTGCTGGAATTCTCCCCGGCTATAGAGCTTATCCTGGACGAAAACGGCCAGTGCGCCGGCGCCATCCTCATGAACCTGGAAACCGGGGAGCACCTGGTGGTCAAAGCCAAATGCACCGTCCTGGCCACAGGGGGAAGCGGCCGCCTCCACTACCAGGGCTTCCCCACCACAAACCACTACGGCGCCACCGCCGACGGCCTGGTCATAGGCTACAGAGCAGGCGTGCCCCTCATTTTCCTGGACACGATGCAGTATCACCCCACCGGCGCAGCTTACCCCGAGCAACTGGTGGGGCTTCTGGTCACAGAAAAGGTGCGGGGGCTGGGAGCCCAGGTCCTGAACGTGGATGGGGAGCAGTTCGTCTTCCCCAGGGAACCGAGAGATGTGGAGTCAGCGGCGATAATAAGGGAGTGCGTGGAAAGGAAGAAAGGGGTCAGGACCCCGAGTGGAATGTATGGGGTCTGGCTTGACTCCCCCATGATTGACATCCTGCACGGCCCCGGGACCATCCAGCGGGAGCTTCCGGCTATGGTCCGCCAGTTCAAGCGCTTTGGAATTGACATCACGAAAGAGCCCATCCTGGTTTACCCGACCCTTCACTACCAGAACGGCGGCCTCCAGTATAACCCCGATGGCTCCACGGTAGTGCCGAACCTCTTCGCCGCCGGGGAAGTGACGGGAGGTGTGCATGGCCGCAACCGGCTGATGGGCAACTCCCTGCTGGATGTCCTGGTCTTCGGGAGGAGGGCAGGGACCTCGGCAGCCCTGCGGAGCAAGGAGGTGAAGCTCGGCCGCCTCACCCTGGACCATGTCCGGCAGTGGATAAGGGAGCTCAAGGAGGCTGGGATTGAGCCCAAAGTGGAGTCCCCAATCCTCCTGCCCGATTACACCCGCAAGGTGAAGTAAATGCACGAGTTAGGGGTTACCCAGGGCCTCCTGAGTCTGGTCCTGGAGGAGGCGGGGAAAATAGGGGCCAGGCGGATCCTGGCGATAGACATAGTAATAGGTGAACTGAGCAGCTACGTGGACGACTCGGTCCAGTTCTACTTTGACATCCTGAGCCGGGGGACCATAGCGGAGGGGGCGAGGCTCATTTTCCACCGGCGGAAAGGCCAGGCCCTGTGCCTGGATTGCGGCCACCAGTTTGAAGTCGGCCTCCCCTTGCCTGATGGATGCCCTCGCTGCGGGAGCCCCTACCTCCAGGTGACCGGGGGGAGGGAATTTTACGTTGAGAGCTTTGAGGCCGATCTGGATGAATCCGTGGGAGGAGCGGAACCCTGTCCCGAGGGGTTGCGGGACGCATGCCCCCATGCCGGGGGCTTGGAGAAATGAGAGGTACAAGGGGGCATGGGGGGTGTCCCCCCAGAAAAACCAATTGGAGGGGCGAGCAGGAAACTCCTGCAACCCGGCCACGAGGGGGGCCCTGAACCCCGGCGAACCCTGAGCAAACGAGGGTGGGCAAAACCGGGATGCAGGGGGCAAAGCCCTCACGTCAGGGGGCCTGGAGGATGTGCCCCCATAGCTCGGATGCGTG
>DAOUBN010000235.1:0-3177 GCA_034432815.1 Anaerolineae bacterium
AGCAGAAGCCAGAATCCCACCATGGAGGCCTGGTTTGCTCAATTATACAGACGTTCCCTTAAGGGGGCTAACCTCTACTTCTGGATGCGGATAACCCAATCGTTATCAGTGCCCTCAACGCTGAGGACTTTCAGCCCGAGGGCTTGAACAGCCATCGGTATCTCTTTCTTGGATGGAGGATGGGTCCCCACAACCTCAATTATATCCCCTGCTTCAGCTTTCCTCAAGGCTTTGCGGACTTCCACCAGCGGAACGGGGCAGGTTTGCCCGCGCACGTCCACTTTTATCACAGCCATTTTTTCCCTCCTTCAAGTGGCGCTCCCGGGAAAGGCCTGGGGAAGCGCCTTACATGAACTCTGCCAGTAACTTCTGAATTTGCTCCGGGGTGAACTGACCCGGGAACTGCTTCGCCAGCGGGCCGGCAGCCAGAGCCGGCATCACCTCCTCATAGGCCGGCCTCTCCTCTGTCCGGTAGAAGATGCCGATGGGGATGCGGTCGCCCCACTCCTGGGCCTTCTGGAAAGCCATGAGGGGGTCGGAAGGATCGTAGCCCGGCTCCTCTTCCAGCCTGTAAACCCTTGGCCTGTAGAAATCGTAAGACTGGGCGCGGTTGAAGGTGACGCAGGGCTGGAGGACGTCAATGAGGGCATACCCCCGGTGCTTTATTGCTTCTTTGATGAGCCAGGTCAGATGCTCCAGGTCGCCAGGCCAGGAGCGGGACACGAAAGTAGCCCCTGCAGCCAGGGCTGCCAGCAGTGGGTTCACCGGAAGCTCCACGGAGCCCCAGGGGGAAGTCTTGCTCACTCTCCCGCGCTCGCTTGTGGGGCTGTATTGCCCCTTGGTGAGGCCGTAAACTCTGTTGTCCTGCACTATATCCACAAGCCCAATGTTGCGCCGGGCGGCATGCATCATATGCCCCAGCCCTTCGGCGTAAGCGTCCCCATCGCCGTGGGTGCAAATGACCACCAGCTCATGGTTGGCCAGCTTCACCCCGGTCGCCAGGGGCAGGGTTCTGCCGTGCAGGCCCATGAAGCCGTTCGCATAGGTGTAATCCGGGAGTTTACTGCCGCACCCTATGCCCGAGATTATGGCCACCTGGTGGGGCTTGAGGTCAAGCTCCGCCAGGGCTCGTTTCAGGGCATTCCATATTCCGTAGTTTCCGCAGCCGGTGCACCAAGTGGGCCGGATAGGCACATAGAAATCTTTCACATCCCCCATCGCAACCTCCTATCGTTCCAGTGCCCTGATTATGAACTCCGGCGAGAGGGGCCTTCCGTCGTATTTGAGGATGCGCTCTTTTATCTCAATGCCCGTCTTCATCCGGATCAACTCCGCCATCTGGCCGGAGTAATTGTTCTCCACGGCCACAAGCCTGCGGGCCCTGCTCAGGAGTCCCGATACTGCTTCGGCAGGGAAGGGCCAGATGTCCACGATGTGGACCATGTTTGCCTTTACTCCTTCGGCATTGAGGCGATCCACAGTTTCCCTGAGGGGGCCATAACTTGAGCCCCATCCCACAAGGGTTATCTCGGCATCCTCGGGGCCGTAGAGCGCGGGCGGACGCATCTCCCTGAGGGCGCTTGCGAGCTTCCGCATCCTCTTCTCCATCATCCGGCGGCGGTTTACGGGGTCCTCAGTGATGTGGCCAGCCTCATCGTGTTCATCGCTCATGACCGGATAGACGGTTTTCGGATGGCCAGGAATGGCCCTCGGCGAGATGCCATCTTCGGTGAAGGCGAAGCGCTTGTAGGCTCGTTCGGGGAGGGTGTCAAGCTCAGCTCCGGTCAGCAGCTTGCCCCGGTCAATGGTCACCCTCTCCATCCCCAGGTCTTCCCGGAGGACATCGCGCATGGAGGTCGCCAGGAAGTGGTCCGACAGGACGATCACCGGGCACTGGTAGCGC
Source organism: Anaerolineae bacterium (assembly GCA_034432815.1). Lineage (GTDB taxonomy): Bacteria > Chloroflexota > Anaerolineae > SpSt-600 > SpSt-600 > SpSt-600. The sequence goes on from DAOUBN010000235.1 coordinate 1,904, forward strand.
TCGGCGAGGTTGAAGGCTCGCCAGCCAGCTTCAAAGGCCTGCTCTATGGTTCCCGGAGCCAGCACTATGCGTGGGAATTCGCCCTGAGAAGCGTGGAGGACAAAGAGAAGGTCTCCCTGTTCCGTTCGGGTGGCCATCCCCGTGGACGGGCCAGGACGCTGTGCTTCGTATATCACCACAGGGGTTTCAGTCATCCCCGCCAGCCCCAGGGCCTCTACCATGAGGGAGAAGCCCCCGCCAGAGGTTGTTGTCATGGCCCTGACTCCGGCATAAGCCGCCCCCACAACGGCGTTCAGGGCGGCGATTTCGTCCTCCACCTGGATTGCCACCACTCCGTATCTGGCTGCGTGGGCTGCCATCCACTCCAGAACGGGGCTGCCGGGAGTCATGGGGTATCCGGCCACGAACTTGCATCCGCCCAGCAGAGCTCCCAGGGCAAAGGCTTCGTTGCCGTTCATGAGCAGGCGGTCGGGCATTTTGCGGGGGGTCAGCCGGAAGGATGCGCGCTGCGGGCGGTTCGCCCTGGCCCATCCGTAAGCAGCCTTTGAAACCTTAAGGTTGGTTTCCACCACCGCTGGGCCTTTTTTGCCGAAGTTTTCCCGGATTATGCCCTCCATAGGCTCCATCGGCAGCTCCAGCAGCCCTGCGGCGATGGCAAAAGCCGCCGTGTTGGCCATTACCTCACTTCCACCCAGTTCCCTGGCGATGCGGAAGATGGGGGCAGGGATGGCGTGGACTCCTCTGCCCTCAATGGCTTCCCGGTCCACCTGACGGCTTTCATCGTAAATGATGGCTCCCCCCGGGACGACTTCACCGAGGTGCCGAGGGATGGATTCTTCGTCCAGGGCCAGGAGTATATGGACGGGTTCGCTGTGGGACCAGAGAGGGGTTTCGGAAACCCGGATCTGGGCGAAATTATGGCCGCCCCGGATGCGGGAATGATAGTCAAGGAGCAGGAAGACGTGGAATCCGCTCCTCATCAGGAATTTTGCGAACCCGGCGCTGCTGGATTCCACCCCCTGCCCTGCTTCGCCTCCAGCTTTGATCGTTATCATCCCTTAACCTCCCGGTAAAATTCGCCGTATTTGCGATCGGTTCTGGCTATGTGGGTGTAGAGCCAGGAGAGGAGGAAGGAGACAAGGCTCCGCACTGCCTTTTCGTCCCCCTGCTTGTATTTTTCCTCGGCCAGGCGCACCTCGTTGACCAGGTTCTGGTGGACTCTGCGGTGCTCTTCCAGTTCAGGGTAGCCGATTTCCTCCATGAAGCGCTCTTCC
>DAOUBN010000236.1:0-3847 GCA_034432815.1 Anaerolineae bacterium
GCATCACCATAATGCTCTACGAGCACCTGCTGGAAGACCTTGAGGACGCCGCTGCCAACCCTGAAATCACCCTCCACCCGCCGCCCCCGGCCAGCTTCACCGAAAAATAGGCGGAGAGGACCACGAAGAAAGCCGCCACCGGGTCAAAGGCGTAGTAGTGGGCAAGCTGAATGTGGGAGACGGTCAGGGCGACGAAAGCAGCCCCCCATAGCCCGACTTTCTCCCCGTAGAGCCTTTTTCCTACAAGGTAGACGAGCCCGACAGTTCCGGTATCAAAGAGGGCTGAGAGCACTCGGCCCAGAAGGTTTATGTAATCGTAGGAGGGGAGGAGGGGGAGGAAGGAACCGGGAAAAAGGGCTTTTCCCAGGGCCGCCAGGAGCCAGGCCAGGGTCGTGAGGATGTAAAGGGGGAAGTGGCCGTAAGCGAAGCTTCGGGGAGCTTTCTCGTCGGGATCGTAAAGGGGATTGAGGGGGGAGAGGCGGGGGTTCAGGGCTTCGGAGAGGGTGCGGGGAGGCCGCATCTCCACCGCCACCATGGTGATCCAGCGCTCGTCGGGGTGGGCGTGCTGGAATTCGTCCCAGTTCACATTGTAGAGGCGGAGAGCAAGGCTTACGGCTAAGATTAAGGCGAGCCAGAAGGCAGTGGGGATCTTACTGCGTTTCAAAGCCCATCACCCCCTGGGGATGGTTCATGGGGACGCTGCTTTTCTCCTCTTGCGCCGCCACGGGCGGGAGCCGGGCGGAGCCTGGATCGCCACTTCGGGGCGTATTTCGGGCCGATACCCGGGGACGGGCGAGCGGAGGTATTCTTCCGTTATCCGCTTGCCTTCGGCTATCATCTCGGCCGTTCTGGAGAAGTCCTGGGGGTCGAGGCCAGCGAAGGCCGTTATCTTGATGTGGTGGAGGGTGATTTCAGGGTTGGCAGCGGCGTCCTCAAGGTCTTCCAGCAGGTGCTCGTAGAGCATTATGGTGATGCAGCGCCGGGCGATGTTCACCAGGCCGCTTACCCGCGGTTCTACCTGCCCGCCGTAGCTCACATCAATGGCGTAAATTTCCTTCGCCCCTTTCTCCATCGCCACCTCAATGGGGACGTTGGCCACCACTCCGCCGTCCACGAACTGCCATCCGTTGTATTCCACAGGGGGGAAGGTGATGGGCTGGGCGGCGCTGGCCATCACTGCGTCCACCAGCAAAGCATCGGGGTCATCGCCGAAGAGGTAGAGGGTGGCGGTGTTGAGGTTGGCTGTAGTGATGTATAGCCTGACGCTCAGGTCGCCGAAGCGTTTTTTGTCGGGCGGGATGTATTTCTCCACCAGGCGGCGGAGGTGGTCGCTGGGGAAGAGGCTGTCTTTGCCCGTTATGAGGCGCCAGAACATGGTCAGCTTGTTTCCGGGGAAAACATCCTCCCGGCGGATGCTCTTCCAGAGTTCCCCGAGCCTGTAAGCTCCTTCCAGGGTGGGGTCGGTGGCGATGAAGGCGGCGTTCATCGCCCCGGCCGAGGTTCCCACGAGGATATCGGGCTTTATCCCGTGCTCAAAGAGGGCCTGGAGGGCTCCCACTTCCAGGGCGCCCCTGTTTCCCCCTCCGCTCAGGACAAAAGCCACCGGTCTCCCGTTCACTTTACCCCTCCTGGAGTTTGCTCAGGGGTTTTCCGGTCCCGCCGCGTTTGTGGAGGATCATTTCCGCCATTATACTTACGGCGATTTCCTCAGGGCTTTCGGCCCCTATGTCCAGGCCTATGGGGGCGAAGACTCTGGCCAGGCGGTTTTCTTCAACCCCTTTTTCCCTGAGCCTTTTGAAGATGAGGGCCACTTTGCGGCGGCTTCCGAGCAGGCCTATGTAGGAGGCAGGGGAGTTCACCACTTTTTCCAGGGCAAGGGCGTCGCTCTCGTGGGACCTGGTGGCTATGACTATCCAGGTGTGGGGGGTGATGGGGAAATTTTCCAGGAGGGAAGAGAGCTCTCCGGCCCGCACTTCGTCGGCGAAGGGGAAGCGCTCCTTTGAGGCGAACTCACCCTTCTCATCCAGAACGGCAATCCGGTAGCCGAGCTCTTTTGCCAGCCTGGCCAGGGCCAGGCTGACGTGCCCTCCCCCCACCAGAAGCAGGGTTTCAGTTGGGGAGATCACGTCCACGAAAACCTCCACATCTCCTCCGCACACCCCCAGGTCCTCAGGATGCAGGTCGGCTCTGAGGCCGTAGTGGAGGAGGCGGGGCTTCCCTTCGGCGAGGGCTTTGAGGGCTTCCTGGATCACGGCGTTTTCCAGGGAGCCGCCTCCTATGGTGCCCACGGTGGAACCATCGGGCCTTACCAGGATCTTGGCCCCTTCTTTCCTCGGGGCGGACCCGCTGACCTTCACGATGGTGGCGAGGGCCACGCTTTCCCCCTTTTCTAAAGCTCTGGCTATTTCCCGGAAGATCTCCTCCACAGCTTACCCTCCGATTTCGGCCATGGCCCTCCCCCTGGGGAAGGAGGAGGCCTCCAGGTTATGGCGCTCGGGTTTGAGGCGAACGGCCCTTTTGATGATTTCCCTGAGTTCTTCATCGGTGGCCCCGGAGCGAAGGGCCGTTTTAATGTCTACCTCAAAATCCGAAAGGAGGCAAGGCCTGAGCTTGCCGTCGGAGGTGAGGCGCAGGCGGTTGCACTGGTAGCAGAAGTGTTCGCTCACGGGCGTTATGAAGCCTATGGTGCCCTTTGCCCCTTTCAGCCGGAAGTATCGGGCCGGTCCATTGCCCCTCAGGTCCGCAGGCTCCAGAGGCCCCAGGGCTTTCTCAATGTCCTCCCGGACTTCCCTCATGGACACGTATTTGCCCAGGTTGCTTTCCGCCTCGTCTCCCACCGGCATCACTTCAATGAAGCGGACGTGCCATTCGTCTTCCAGGGTGAGGCAGGCGAAGTCCACCACTTCATCCCGGTTGAAGCCTTCCAGGACCACCGTGTTAATTTTGATGGGGGTCAGGCCTGCTTTTCTGGCCTCTTCTATGCCTTTGAGGACGTCCTCCAGGTTCCCCCCTCTGGTTATCTGGCGGAAGCGTTCGGGTTTGAGGGTGTCAAGGCTCACGTTAACTCTCTGGAGGCCGGCCTCTTTGAGTTGCCGGGCAAAGGCTGGGAGCAGGGTGCCGTTAGTGGTCATGGCCAGGTCTTCAATTCCCGGGACCGAGGCTATCATCCTGACCAGTTCAACTATGCCCCGGCGGGCGAGGGGTTCTCCCCCGGTGAGGCGGATTTTGGTTATCCCCAGGGAGGCAGCGGCTCTCACAATCCTGGCGATTTCTTCAAAGGTCAGGAGTTCGTGGTGGGGTTTGAGGGGGATTCCATGCTCCGGCATGCAGTAGACACAGCGGAGGTTGCATCGGTCTGTTACCGATATCCGCAGGTAGCTTATGGAGCGGTTGTAAGCGTCAATACAACCCATTTATTTTTCTCCCCACCCTCGTTAGTTGAGGGTTCGCCCGCGTTCAGGGTCCCCCTCGTGGCCGGGTTGCAGGAGAAGGCCGCTCGCCCCTTGATTTGTTTTCCCTGGGGGGACACCCCCCAGACCCCCCGGGAGGGGGCTTTGCCCCCTCCACCCCCTTAATTTGTTTTCCTGGGGGCACATCCCCCAGGTCCCCTGGCAGGGGGCTCTGCCCCCCTGCACCCCCCGATTTTTCCCACCCTCGTCAGCTGAGGGTTCGCCCACGTTCAGGGCCCCCCTCGCAGCCAGGTTGCAGGATAAGGCCGCTCGCCCCTTGATTTGTTTTCCCTGGGGGGACCACCCCCCAGGCCCCCCGGGAGGGGGCAAAGCCCCCTCCACCCCCGATTTTGGGGGACACCCCCGGGATGGGGCAGGGCCCCCTCCACCCCCGATTT
>DAOUBN010000237.1:0-1684 GCA_034432815.1 Anaerolineae bacterium
ACGCCCCCCGGCCCCCCCGGCATGGGGGCTCCGCCCCTTTGCCCCCCTTCTCGGAAAGAGAAAAAACGGAGGGACTCCCCCGAGCCCCCTGGGATGGGGCCCCGCCCCCTCCACCCCCATTTTCGGGGGATACTCCCACGACTCCCTGGCAGGAACAAAGCCCCCTTTGGGGGACGCTACCGCAGCCTCTTCCCTTGCGCATCCCTCCCTGTTTTTGTATAATGGCCAAAAAGCCGGAGGGAAATCCGTTATGGAGGCCTTTTACCCCATGTTGAGCGTTGAAGAGGCGCTGGAAAAAGTCCTTTCCATGTTCCATCCCCTCGAGCCTGAGGAGGTGGACCTGCTGGACTCCCTCGGCCGGGTGCTGGCCGAGGACGTCTTCGCCGATATGGACATCCCGCCCCTTGATAACAGCGCAATGGACGGCTATGCCGTCAGGGCTGAGGACACCAGAGGAGCCTCCCCCCAGAACCCCCGACCCCTCCGCATCATCCACGAAGTTCCCGCAGGATACATAAGCGAGAAGGCCGTGGAGCCGGGCACCGCCATCCGGATAATGACCGGAGCTCCCATACCGCCGGGAGCCGATGCCGTGGTCCGCTTTGAGGACACACGCCGCGAAGGCGATACAATATACGTGCTCAGGGAAGTGAAACCCGGGGCCGAAATCCGCAGGGCAGGGGAAGATGTAAAGAAGGGCGAGCTCAAGCTCCGCAAGGGCACAGTCATAAGGCCCGCTGAGGTCGGAATGCTGGCGGCCCTCGGCAGAACCAGGGTTAAAGTGATACGCAGGCCAAGGGTGGCGATCCTGGCCACGGGGGATGAGCTGGTGGACCCGAGCGAGAAGCCGGGCCCCGGTAAGATCCGCAACACCAACACTTACTCCAACGCCGCCCAGGTCATCAAATACGGTGGAATCCCCATAATCCTGGGGATAGCCAGGGACAGGAGGGAAGAGCTGGCGGCCAGGCTCCGGGAAGGGATTGAAAAAGGCGCGGACCTCATCCTGACCTCCGGGGGGGTTTCGGTGGGGGATTTTGACCTGGTGAAAGAAGTGCTCGCTATGGAGGGAGAGATCACCTTCTGGCAGGTGAGGATGAAGCCGGGCAAGCCCTTGGCCTTCGGAATCCTGGGGGGCAAGGTCCCGCTTCTGGGGCTCCCGGGGAACCCGGTATCGGTGATGGTAGCTTTTGAGCTCTTCGCCAGGCCTGCCATCCTGAAAATGCAGGGGAAAACGTGCTTTGAAAAACCCACCATAGAAGCCATCCTTCTGGACGAAATCCCCAGGAAGGACGAACGCCGGCACTTTGTGAGGGTTGTGGTGGAGAAGCGAGGCGGGGAATGGTTCGCCCGCCTCACAGGAGAGCAGGGATCGGGCATCCTTACCTCAATGGTTAAAGCCAACGGCCTGGCCATTATACCCGAGGAATGGAAGAAGGCGGAGGCCGGGTCCAGGGTTAAGGTGATGATGCTGGACTGGCCGGAGGAAATGGCCTGCTACTGATCCGCACGGAGGAGAAAATGGCCCCCAAAATCATTACTTTCAGGATCCCTGGCCCTGAAGAAATCCTGAAGGCCCAGGGCCTTACCCCTAAGGAGATCCAGAAATGCCTGGAGTTGATCCGGGAGCGCTATGGTCCCCCCGAGAAGCTCATCCCCGGAGAATATGCCGTTGAATTGCCTG
>DAOUBN010000238.1:0-11812 GCA_034432815.1 Anaerolineae bacterium
CTCAGGCCACCTTGACACAAGCCTTTACACCGGAGAGTGAGGCCATGGCCGAAATCTTCTTCTCCCGCTCCGATTACCTTCGCCTTGCCGAGCTGCTCAGGGGAAAACTGGGGTGGATACCGGCTGTGGGGGTAATCCTGGGCTCCGGTCTCAACCTTGTGGCTGAGGAAGTGGAGGTAGAAGCCTCCATCTTCTACCACGAAATACCGGGTTTCCCCACCCCTTCAGTGGAAGGGCATGAGGGCCGCATACTGCGCGGGACATTGAACGGATTCCCCGTCCTCGTCTTCCAGGGCCGCCCCCACTACTACGAAGGATACTCCATCCAGGAGGTGGTCCTTCCGGTAAGGGTTTTCCAGGCCGCCGGGGGAAAAATCCTGATCGTGACCAATGCCGCCGGAGGGCTCAACCCATCCTTCAAGCCCGGCGACCTGATGCTCATAACCGACCACATAAACCTCCCGGGCATGGCTGGAATCCACCCCCTGAGAGGTCCTCATGATGAGGCCCTTGGCCCCCGCTTCGTGGACATGGTCAACGCTTACAATCCCCAGCTCCGCTCCCTGGCCCAGAAGGCAGCCAGGAAGGCAGGCATTGAGCTTTACGAGGGGGTTTACGCCTTTGTGGCGGGGCCCTCCTACGAAACCCCTGCTGAAGTCCGCTTCCTGCGCCTCATAGGCGCCGACGCCGTCGGGATGTCCACGGTGCCCGAAGTCCTGGCAGCCCGCCACAGCGGGCTGAAAGTCCTGGGCATCTCGGGCATAAGCAATGTCATCCCGATACAGCCCGAAGAGAAAGGACCGGACCACAAAGAAGTCCTGGAGGCGGGGAAGAAGATAGTTCCGAAGCTCAGGGCCTTGCTCCGTCACCTCATTCCGATGATATACGAGATGGGGGTTTAAATGGCCGTCCTCATAGAAATTCTGGCGAAGAACACCCGCTGGCTTCTCTTCATTTGCCTATTGTGGGCCATATACAACCTCAGGGAAGCATACCTTGCCCGCAGGGAGAGGAAACAGGCCCGTTTCTCCCTGGAGAGAGAGGCTGCCCAGGCCCACCTCTATCGGACCTGGACCTGGAGCATAGCCCTCCTCTTCTTCTTAGGCTTCACCCTTTACCTCCAGTTCGCAATCGCCCCGAAGCTTGAGAACCCCCAGCCCACTCCGGAGCCCCTGGTCAACGTTCTCCCGCTCCCAACCCCAACTCCAACCCCCAAACCCACTCCGACCCCCATCCCGACTCCCCCCAGGCCTCCAACCCCTCCCATTGTGATCCAGCCGACCTTTGAGCCAACTCCAACCCCCACCCCTCAACCTCCGATCTGCCCCAACCCCGGGGCGGTCATAACGAGCCCAGGAGTCAATGCTGTGGTGAAAGGAGTCGTTGAGATCAGGGGGACCGCCAGCATCCCCAACTTCCAGTTCTACAAGCTTGAGTTTGGAATAGGCCCCAACCCCCAGAACTGGTCCTTCATCCTCTCCGGCAATGCCCCGGTCGTCGGAGGAACCCTTGGGGTCTGGGATACATCCCCCCTCCCGCCAGGAGAATACAGGCTCCGCCTCGTGGTGGTGGACATAACGGGCAACTACCCTCCTCCATGCGAGGTTCCCTTAAAGGTTCAGAAATAAAGGGGGTGGAAATGATGGTTATATCCAGGAAAGCCGATTACGGCCTGCGAATACTCTTAGAGCTTTCCAAACTGCCCCCCGGAGCGGCCATCTCCGCCAGGGAGCTGGCATCCCGCCAGGGCATACCTTTCCCTTTCCTCAGCAAAATCATAGCCGAACTGGCCTCCCACCGCTTCCTAGAAACCAGGAGGGGGCTGAAAGGCGGGATAAAGCTCTCCGTTCCCCCCGAAGCCATCACCGTCCTGGACGTCGTGGAAGCCGTGGATGGGGGCGTTAACCTCTGCTACTGCTCCGCCCGCCCCGTGGATTGCCCGAGGCGCAATTACTGTCCCATCCGCAAAAGCCTCACGAAGGTTGAAGAGAAAATTAAGGAGGAACTCCGCAGCATAAACATCGGAGCCCTGGCCCAGGAGGAGCTCAGGGCTTTGAAAGAAGCATGACAACGGAGAGGGAAAATGCCAATAGAATTCGGAACCGACGGCTGGAGGGCCGTGATAAGCGATGATTTCACCTTTGAGAACCTCCGCCACGTGGCCCAGGGCATAGCTGAGGCCTTCGGACCGGGGAAGAAGATAGCGGTTGGCTTTGACACCCGATTCCTCTCGGACCGTTACGCCATTGAAGTGGCCAGGGTTCTGGCTGCCAACGGCATAACTGTCTACCTTACGAAATCCGATACCCCCACCCCGGTCCTAGCCTTCTCCATCCCTCACCTCAGAGCCGACGGCGGAGTTATGATAACAGCGAGCCATAACCCCCCTCGCTACAACGGGGTTAAAGTCAAGGGACCCCATGGCGAATCCAGCAAGCCTCTGGCCAAAAGGGTTGAAGCCATCATCAACTCCAACATAGAAAAAGGGATTCCCCCCCGCCTCATAGACTACGAAAAGGCCCTGGCCGATGGCTCCATCATAAGGTTTGACCCCATGCCCCCCTACGTTGAGCACATAAAGAAGATGGTGGACCTTCCCCTGATAGCCCGGAGCGGTTTCAGGGTTGTGGTGGATCCCATGTATGGGGCGGGGAGAGGCTATCTTAAGAGCATACTCAAGGAGGCAGGCCTCCCCTCGGTTGTGGAGATAAGGGGGGAGATGAACCCTGGCTTTGGCGGGATCCACCCGGAACCGATAGCCCGCTACCTTGATGCCCTGGTCCAGGCCGTAAAGGGAGACTGGGACGTGGGCCTCGCTCACGACGGCGATGCCGACCGCATCGGAGCTGTTGACGCCGAGGGGAACTTCGTGGACCCCCAGAAGATCTTCGCTTTAATCCTCCGCTACCTCGTGGAGAGAAAGGGCTGGAAGGGCTCTGTCGTCAAGACTGTATCCACCACCATGGCCGTGGACAGGCTGGCTTCCCGGCACAACCTGCCCCTCTACGAGACCCCTGTCGGCTTCAACTACATAGCGGAATACATGATAAATGGGGATGTCCTGATGGGAGGAGAGGAATCGGGAGGGATGAGCATAAGGGGGCACATCCCGGAAGGGGACGGGATCCTCATGGGATTGCTGCTCTTGGAAGCCATGGCCGATAGCGGAATGCCCCTCAAAGCCCTCGTGGAGGACCTGGCCTCGGACATCGGCCCCCTCTTCTATGCCAGGAAGGACATCCCTATTGATAAGCCCCGCCCGAAGAAGGCGCTGGTTGAAGCCCTTAAAGCTTCGGTCCCCTCGCGGATAGCCGGGGCTGAGGTGAAAAGGGCGAGTGACCTGGACGGATTCAAGTATTTCCTGGGGGAGGAGGGCTGGCTCCTCATAAGGCCTTCGGGGACGGAACCCCTCCTGCGGGTATATGCCGAAGCGCCGGATCAGGCGCTGGTAGAGGCTTTCCTGGAAGAAGGGGAAAGAATAGGCCTCCAGGCCCTTGAATCCATCTCCTAAAGCGAAACTGGCCCTAATATCCCTTGCAGTTTCTCCAGAGATTTGAGGGCCTCGGGTATGGTGAGCTCAAAGATTATGGGGCCCTCAAATTTCGCTTCTTTCAGGGCATTGAAGAAATCTTCCAGAGGGACTTCCCCTTCCCCGAGGGGCAGGTGATCGGCCCAGCGGGGGGCGCCTTCGGGCTCGGGCCTGAACCAGGCATCGTGCAGGTGAACTTCTCTGAGGCGGGGCAGGCACCTGTTCAGGGCATCGTGGAAATCCACAGGGCCGGGCTGCCGCGAGAAGACATGGCCAGTGTCAAAGCATACGGAGAGGTCAAACTCTTCAGCAAGGCCCAGCGTCAGGTCCAGGGGGAACTGGATGGTCTCAATGGCCAGGGCTCTGGAGGGCAAATCCGTCCGCCTCAGGATCTCCTCAATGCTTCGGGCGGCATTGCGCTGGAACATGAGCATGAGCAGAGGCCGGGCCAGGTCGGGTATGGACTGGGAAATGAAGAACTCGGTGGCGAGGGGTCCAGTGGCGTGGAAGACGTAAACTTCGGGCTCGAGGGGAGCGAACCTCAGGACCGCATCCACCATCACGTCCACCGAGGCTTTCCTCACCTCCTCAAAGGGGCTTGAGGGCTCAAGGGACCAGAGGGGCAGGTGGACGGTGTAGCGCAGCCCCGTGCTTTCTTTGAATTCCAGCAATTTCTTGAGGGCGGGAACGCCGAAGCTGTGGGGGAAGAAGATATTGAGGTCAGTGTTGAGCTCAATCAGGCGGAAGCCGTAACTGGCGATGCGCTCCACCATCCTGGCCACGTCAAGGGGCGGCAGCTTCTCTGGAAGTTCCCCGGGGCTGGCCAGCATGGGGGCGGCCATCTCCAGAAGGAGCGGCTCCTGCAGGACCTCAATCCCGAACCGGAACATGCTCACCTCCTCCACATTTTCGTCCCTCCCATCATACCGCGGCCGATACAAAATGGCAAACCTGCAGAGTAAAAGCGCCAGGACATGGTGACCCACTCAGGAGGCCTGACTTTGAGGAATTTTTATTGAAGAGCCTTGCGGAGGAGGGCGGCAGGTTGACAAGAGGGCTCCTGTGTGTATAATTTCCTCAAGCCAAGGCTGAAAAGGGGGGAGCAAGATGTATGCGGTGATTGAAAGCGGCGGGAAACAGTATCAGGTTTCCAGCGGCACGGTTATTGATGTGGAGAAGTTGCCGGTGGAGGCCGGGAAAGAAATTGAAATTGACCGGGTCCTCATGGTGGTTAATGGTGATAAAGTGCAGATCGGAAGGCCCTTCGTGGAAGGGGCCAGGGTCAGAGCTCTGGTCCAGGGGCACTTCAAGGGGCCCAAAATCATCGTCTTCAAATACAGGCCCAAGAAACGCTACCGCCGCAAGAAGGGCCACCGTCAGATTTATACGCGCCTTCTGATCAAAGAAATAATAGCCTGAAGGAAGGAGGTGAAGGGAGATGGCTCACAAGAAGGGAGGAGGCTCCAGCCGCAACGGACGCGATAGCCAGTCCAAGCGGCTCGGCGTGAAGCGCTACGGAGGCCAGCTGGTCAGAGCCGGCACCATCCTGGTCCGCCAGAGAGGGACGAAAATCAAGCCCGGGAACAACGTGGGAGTCGGAAGGGATTACACCCTCTATGCCCTGGTGGATGGGATCGTGAAGTTTGAGAAGAAAGGCGGCAGGACATGGGTCAGCGTGCTTCCAGTTACCGCATAGAAAGGAGGTGATGGCGGAATATGAAGAAGGGAATACACCCCGAATTTTACACCGATGCCCAGGTCATATGCGCCTGCGGCAATACCTTCATAACCGGTGCCACCAAAAAGGTGATCCGGACTGACGTTTGCTCCGCGTGCCACCCGTTCTTCACCGGCGAGCAGCGCATAGTGGACACTGGCGGTCAGGTAGAACGGTTCAAGAAGAGGTTGAAGAAGACTGAGGAGATGAGCAGGAAGGAAGAGGAAGGGTAAGAGCATGCACCCCCATTACCCTTCGGGGTGGATTGAGGTGATATGCGGGCCCATGTTCTCGGGCAAGACTGAAGAACTCATCCGGCGGGTGAAGAGGGCCCGCATCGCCCGGCAGAAAGTCCAGGTCTTCAAACACAGCATAGACAGGCGCTACCACCCGGAAAAGGTCATCTCCCACAGTGGAGCCGACCTGGAGGCAATCCCGGTCTCACAGGCGCGGGAAATCCTGGAACTCCTTGAGCCCGATGTAGAGGTGGTGGCCATTGATGAAGCCCAGTTCTTTGACTGGGAGATCGCTGAGGTCTGCAACCAACTGGCCGACAGGGGCATAAGGGTGATAGTGGCGGGGCTTGACATGGACTTCAGGGGCGAGCCCTTCGGCCCTGTTCCTCTCTTGATGGCCCAGGCAGAGCAGGTGGACAAACTCTCGGCTATATGCGTAGTGTGCGGGGCGCCGGCCACCAGGACCCAGCGCCTCATAAACGGTCGCCCCGCTTCATATGACGATCCAGTCATACTGGTGGGAGCTCAGGAGATATACGAGCCCCGCTGCCGCCGGTGCCATGTGGTCCTGAGGGGGGAGAATTATGGCGACCTTCGTGATCCTGTCCAAGGTCTCGGAGGAAGGGATAAAGAGGATTAAAGACCTGGGGAAGATGGACGAGGAGTTTGAGAAGGAACTCAAGAAAACCTGCCCCGAGGTTAAGCGCATCGCCAGCTATGCCCTTCTGGGGGCATACGATTTCCTCCACATCATTGAGGCCCCGGACGCCCTCTCGGCGGCAAAGGCTGCCCTCATTCTCAACTCTTTCGGAGCAACTTCAACCCAAACCCTCACGGCCATCCCATTTAAAGAGTTCGCCAAGCTGGTGGAAACGCTGAAGTGAGGTGGGTTTTAGCTCCTCCGCCCCCCTCTTCCCTTCTGAAGGCTTTCCCCGGAATCCCGCCCCTGGTGGTTAAAATCCTCTACAACCGGGGGGCCAGAACCCCTGCGCAGATTGAGGCTTTCCTCAGAGGAGGGGAAGAGCCCTTCAACCCCTTCAAGATGAAAGACGTGGATAAAGCCGTCACCCGCATCCGCAAAGCCCTGAAGGGGCGGGAAATCATCGCCATTTATGGCGACTTTGATGTGGATGGAGTGGCGGCCACGGCCATCCTCCTGGAAACCATAAGGGCCCTCGGAGGCAACGCCATCCCCTACATTCCCGACAGGCTGTACGAGGGATATGGCCTCAACAAGCCGGCCCTGCGCTCCCTCGCCCGCAAAGGGGTGAGGCTCGTGATCACTGCCGATTGCGGGATACGCTCGGTGGAGGAAGCCCGCTACGCCCGCCAGCTCGGCCTTGACCTCATCATAACCGATCACCACTCCATAGGGCCGGAGATCCCCCCGGCTCTGGCTGTGATCAATCCCAAAAGGGAAGATTGCCCTTATCCATTCAAAGAACTCTCCGGAGCTGGCGTCGCCTTCAAGCTCTCCCAGGCTCTCCTGCTGGCCAACCGCCAGGTCCCGATACAGCCGGTTGATCAGGAGCCGGAATTCTATGACCTGGTGGCCCTGGGGACAGTGGCGGATGTTGTCCCCCTCACGGGGGAAAACAGAACCCTCGCCATCCGCGGGCTTCGGAGCCTTAATTCCACGGCGAGGCCTGGCCTGAGGGCCCTTATGCAGGTGGCCGGGGTCGCTCCGGGCGAGATTGACTCTTATGCCATAAGCTTCATCCTGGGGCCGCGCCTGAACGCTCCAGGCCGCCTCGCCACCGCCATGCACAGCCTGGAACTCCTCCTCAGCCGGGACGAAGCCTCAGCCCTGGAGCTCGCCCAGGAGCTGGACAGATGGAACAGGCAGCGCCAGAAGCTCATGAACGAGCACCTGGAAAAGGCTCGCCTCAAAGCAATGGAGCTGGTGGAGAAGAACCTGGTGATCCTGGTGGGGGATGAAGGGTTCGCCCCTGGAGTGGTAGGCCTTGTGGCCAGCAAGCTCGCCGAAGAATTCTACCGCCCGGCCATAGTCATGGAACTCGCCCCTGAGAGGAGCCGTGGCTCCGCCAGGAGCATCCCTGAGTTTGATATAACCGCTGCCCTGGACCAGTGCGCCGATCTCCTCCAGAGGTATGGAGGGCATGCGGCTGCCGCAGGCCTGACCCTGGAAACCCGCAATCTACCCGCCCTCAAGGCCCGCCTGGAGGAGATTGCCCGGGAGCGCCTGAGAGGACTGGACCTGGTCCCCACCCTCAGCATTGACGCTGAAGCCACCTTGGACCAGATCACTCCGGAGCTCTGCCGATACATCTCCCTGCTTGAGCCCTTCGGCTACGCCAACCCCGAGCCCCTCTTCCTGACCCGCAGGGTCAGGGTCAGGGATTACAGGCTGGTGGGGGAAGACGCGAAGCACCTGCGCCTCACCCTTTCCTGGGCTTCAAGGACCTGGGTGGCCATAGGGTTCAGGATGGGCCAGAGGGCCGGGGAAGTGGGAGAGTTTGTGGACATAGTCTACACCCCCAGGCTCAGCCGCTGGGGAGATCAGGAAGGGGTAGAACTCCACCTCAGGGATTTCCGCCCTTCGGAGAGCATTTCCCGTTAGAGGAAAACGGGAGGGATGGCATGGAGGAAAGTTCTTTACTGGCCCTTAGATTTTTCCTGGTTTTTCTCTTCATTGCGCTGAACGCTTTCTTTTCCGCCACTGAATTCGCCCTGGTTTCCACCAGGAAGCCTTCTCTGGAGCTCAGAGCTTCCCGGGGCAGCCGCTCTGCAACCGTTGCCCTCAGGTTCTACAACAACCCCGACCGCTACATAGCCGCCTCTCAAGTGGGGATAACCATAGCCAGCCTCGCCCTGGGATGGGTCGGTGAGGAGACGGTGGCCTACGCTCTGATGCCCCTTGCCCGCCGGGCTTTCGGCTGGGCAGGGGACATAGTGACTTATTCCGCGGGGACGGTGGTAGCTTTCGCCATAATAACCTACCTCCACGTGCTCCTTGGAGAGCAGGTCCCTAAAAGCCTGACCCTGCGCTGGGGGGAAAAAGTGTTCCTCGCCTCCTCCATCCCCATGCTCTGGTTCTACACCGCCTTCAAGCCCTTCATCTGGCTTCTGGACCGTTCTGCGGCCCTCATCCTCAAACCCCTCGGGATAGAAGTGGGAGCGGCTCTCCGGGCCGCCCACAGCGTTGAAGAACTGAAGGCCCTGATAAAGGGAAGCTACAGAGAGGGAATTCTGGAGGAGACAGAAGAGGAACTCCTTACGAAGGTGTTTGACTTCGGAGACAGGACGGCAGGGGAGGTGATGATACCCCGAACCCAGATAGTGGCTGGGGAGGGGGGCACCACCCCGGCCGACTTCCTGGAGGAGTTCAGGCGCTCCCGCCATGCCCGATACCCCATCTACGAAGATTCCCTGGACAACATCATAGGCTTTGTGGCCATAAAGGATGTGCTGCTGAACATAAGCCAGGACCCCGCCTGCTTCCAGAAGAAAGTCCGGGAAATGGCCCGCCCCGCCTACGTGGTCCCGGAAAGCAAGCCCATAGACGAACTCCTCAAGGAGATGAGGGCCAACCGGGTGCAGATGGCCGTGGTGATAGACGAATACGGCGGGACAGCGGGGCTCGTCACCCTGGAAGAGCTCCTGGAAGAGATAGTGGGGAGGGTCACCGATGAGTCGGCCCTGGAGAGACCCCTGGTGGAGAGGGTGGGTGAAAATGCCTATAACCTTGACGCATCCCTCAGGGTGGACGAAGTGAACGAACTCCTGGGCCTGAATCTCCCCGAAAGCGAGGATTACGAAACCCTGGCCGGTCTCATCCTCACCGGCCTCCAGAGGATCCCGAAGGAAGGCGATGAACTCCGGTGTGGAGGTGTGAAGCTCACCGTCATTCAAATGAAGGGGCCGAGGATCGTGAGGGTGAAGCTGGAGAAGTAGCCGTCACCTGCGGGGGGTTGACTTCCAGACGCAGGGCCAGTAAAATGAGTGGCGCAGCGGTAGAACCCCTCCTCCGTTCCCGGGGTTAAAAGTTTCAGAAGCCGCAGGAGGAATGAGATGAAGCCGGTTAAGATTACCGATACCACTTTCCGGGATGCGCACCAGTCGCTCCTGGCGACGCGCCTCCGGACCGAGGATATGCTCCGAATTGCCCCCCTTATGGACAAAGTGGGCTTTCACTCCATGGAAGTTTGGGGTGGGGCGACTTTTGATGCGGCCATGCGCTTCCTGAACGAGGACCCGTGGGAGCGCCTGAGGCTTTTGAGGGAAAAACTGCCCAACACCCGCCTCCAGATGCTCCTCCGGGGCCAGAACGTGGTGGGATACAGGCACTATCCGGATGATGTGGTTGAGAAGTTCATCGTCCTGGCCAGGGCCAACGGCATTGACATCTTCCGCATCTTTGACGCACTGAACGATACCCGCAATATGGCCTGGGCGATGAAGGTGGTCAAGCGGGAGGGGGGCCATGTCCAGGCCGCCATCTCCTACACTGTAAGCCCTGTCCACACCATTGAGAAATACGTTGAAATGGCCAAAGAGCTGGTGGACCTGGGGGCGGACTCCATCTGCATCAAGGACATGGCCGGGCTTTTATCCCCTTACGTAGCTTACGAGCTTGTGGGCAGGCTCAAACAGGAAATCCCGGTCCCGATCCAGGTCCACACCCACTACACCAGCGGGATGGGGACGGCCACCCTCCTCAAGGCCATAGAAGCCGGCGCCGATGTGGTGGATGCGGCCATTTCCTCCATGGCTCTGGGCTCCTCCCAGCCTCCGGTTGAAACCCTGGTGGCTATTCTCAAGGGGACGCCCTGGGACCCGGGTCTGGACCTGGAGCTCCTGACCCAGATCGCCGAATACTTCAGGGAGATAAGGGCGAAATACAGGGCTTATGAGGCCCCGATAACGGTTGATGTCAATGTCCTGACCTACCAGATTCCCGGAGGGATGCTTTCCAACCTCATCGCCCAGCTCAAGGAGCAGAAGGCCCTTCACCTCCTGCCCAAAGTCCTGGAGGAAGTTCCCAGGGTCCGGGAGGAACTGGGCTATCCCCCTCTGGTCACCCCAACGAGCCAGATAGTGGGGACCCAGGCTGTCCTCAACGTTCTGCTTGGGGAGAGATACAAGGTGATTCCGAGGGAAGTCAAGGATTACATCAAGGGCCTCTACGGCCGGCCACCCGGGCCCATTGACCCGAAGGTCAAGAAGCTGGCCATAGGGGATGAAGAGCCCATAGATTGCCGGCCGGCGGATCTCCTTCCACCTGGCCTGGAGAAAGCCCGGGAAGAGATCGGCAACCTGGCGCGGAGCGAGGAAGACGTAGTATCCTATGCTCTCTTCCCCCAGGTAGCGAAACCGTTCCTGGAAAGGAGGGCCAGGGGCGTTAGCGTGAAGGAAGAAGTGGCAGCGGCCCTAGCCGCCAGCATTGTCGCCAACCGCAAGCCGAAAGTTCCTGCCGTTCCGGCTGTGGCTGTCCCCCTGCCTCAGGTGGCCTTCTCGCCCTGGAAGCTGGCTGCCAGGCCTTCGGGAGGGTGGGTCAGATGGTAGAGAGGTTCCGCCTCCGGATAGAGGATGAAGTCTACCAGGTGGAAGTGAGGGAAGGGGAGGTCTGGATAAACGGCCGGCCCTTTTCCATCAGGGTGGAAGGCAATAAGGTCGTGGTGGAAGGAGTCCCTCACGAGGTGGAACTCAGGCCGGATCTGGCACTGGTGGACGGGATAGGTTACAGATACGAAATTCTGGAGGAGAAACCCGAAGCCCCCGCCATCGTCATGCCAGAATCCCCTGTGGAGGAGGGCAGGCTTGTCAAAGCCATAATGCCTGGCAAGATAATATCCGTCAGGGTCCGCCAGGGCGACAGAGTAAGGAAAGGCGAGGTGCTCTGCATCCTGGAAGCAATGAAAATGGAAAACGAAATCCATGCCCCCAGGGACGGGATCGTGCGGGAAGTGAAGGTTTCAGAGGGCGAAGACGTGGAAGCGAATCAGGTCTTAGTGGTCATTGATTGAAGGAGGCTGAGGTGAGAAACCGGGACTGGAGCCAGATAGCCCTCTGGGTTATAACCTTCCTTGTCGTGCTGAGCATGGTGATCGGCTACCTTCTGGCCACTATTGCGCCCCCGGCCCGCTGAGGCCCTGAGATCGGGGCCGCAGGGGGCTGCGGGGGGCGCCCCCAAAATTGGGGGTCCAGGGGGCAAAGCTCCCTGGCAGGGGGCCTGGGAGATGTGCCCCCGGAAAGGGGGTGGAGGGGGCAAAGCCCCCTCCCGGGAGGTCTGGGGGGTGTCCCCCCAAAGGGGGTCCAGGGGGCAAAGCCCCCTGGCAGGGGGCCTGGGGGATGTGCCCCCAACAATTG
>DAOUBN010000239.1:0-2390 GCA_034432815.1 Anaerolineae bacterium
GCGGCTGGAGAAGGAATACGAGCACCTCCTGGCGGGCCTGGAAGATTCCCTCAAGCCCTACAGGGATGTGCCGTCCTTCACCCGCCTTCCCCCGGAAGGGCTTAGCACCGAGGAGATCTTCGGCCTCATGGAGAAACTGAACGCCAGGGAGGAGTGGCGCTGGAAAGAAGGGTATGCTTCCGGTGCTGTCTACCACGGCTCCGAAGAGCACATAGAATTCATGAGCCGGGTTTACCTGCTCAACTCCCAGAGCAACCCCCTCCACGCCGACCTCTGGCCCAGCACGATAAAGTATGAAGCGGAGATCGTGGCGATGACGGCCCGGATGCTTGGATCGGAAGAGGCCGAGAAGATGGACCCTTCTGCCCGGATCTGCGGGACGGTGACTTCCGGGGGGACGGAAAGCATCCTCATGGCCATGAAAGCATACCGGGACTGGGCGCGGGAAAAGAAAGGGATAACCAGGCCGGAAATGATCCTGCCGGAGACAGCCCACCCTGCCTTTGAGAAAGCTGCCCACTACTTCGGCTACAGAGTTGTGCGCATACCCGTGGATAAGGATTTCCGGGCCGATGTGGAGGCCGCCCGCAGGGCCGTGACCCGCAACACGGTAGTGATAGTGGGCTCTGCCCCTTCCTTCCCCCACGGAGTAATTGACCCCATCCCCGAACTGTCCAGAATCGCTCTGGAGCGAGGCATAGGCTTCCATACCGATGCCTGCCTTGGGGGCTTCATCCTGCCCTGGGCCGAAAAGCTGGGCTACAGAGTTACCCCCTTTGACTTCCGCCTCCCCGGAGTCACCTCCATCTCCGCCGATACCCACAAATATGGCTATGCCGCCAAAGGGACCTCGGTCGTCCTTTACCGCAACCCCGAACTGCGGCGCTACCAGTATTTCGTGGCCTCGGACTGGCCCGGGGGCCTGTATGCTTCCCCATCCATAGCGGGAAGCCGCCCTGGAGCTCTCATAGCCATCTGCTGGGCGGTTATGCTCAAAATGGGGGAGAAGGGCTACATGGAAGCCACGAAACGCATCCTGGAGACGGCCCGCAAGATCCGCGAGGGCATTGAATCCATACCCGGGCTGAAAGTCCTAGGCGATCCCCTCTGGATAATAGCCTTCGCCTCCGATGAGTTTGACATCTACCGGGTAATGGAGAAGATGGCGGAAAAGGGCTGGAGCCTGAACGGCCTCCAGAACCCTCCGGCGGTGCACATAGCCGTCACCCTCCGCCACACTGTGCCAGGCGTGGCCGAGCGGTTCATTGAGGACCTGAAAGAGGCCGTTGAGGAAGTGAAAGCCAGGCCCGGGGAGAAGGGCCGGCTGGCCCCGATCTACGGCATGGCCTCTTCCCTGCCTTTCCGGGGCATGGTCAAAGAACTCCTCAAACGCTACCTGGACCTCCTCTACTCAGTTTGAGGGAAAAAGGCCTCGCCTATACTGACACAAACTAATACGTTTGGAAAAGGCACCCCTTGCGTCGGAGCCCTGCAAAGGAAAGTTCCTGACGATTAATGCCTGTCGGACCAGGGTTCCTGCGATATTACTGGGTGGAGATGCTATTGACATAGTGTCCACAGCCCGATTATCGGCGATGGTGGGGATACAGGACGCCGCACCAGCCCACTGCAGGCATCTGCCAAACAAATTCTGGGCTCGCCGAATTAAAGCTAGCTTGACATCAAAGGGGGAAAAGTTTAAAATTTTAATTGGATAGATTTTTCAGGCCTCGCCTGTTGACGAGGAAAGCAGGATGAGAAGTATCTGGAAATTGCTCCTCCGATCCACTGGCAGGAAAGCCCCGGAGGCACGGGTCAGGATAATCTTGCCCAAAAACAACGGCTCCCCCACGGTTGCTGAAAGCTTCTCCTTTTGGAGCCCTTTGGGTTTAGGTAAAGATGCCTGTAAAGAATCCAGCCTTTCCCGGCAAAGATGAAAACCCAGGCATCTTCTTGTTTGACCGAACCCGGGGGCGCATTGGGCGTTTTCTTTCATGCCACTGGCATCTCCGCCTTCATGGTTGGCCTATTCTACCACTGGTTCAGCCCGGCCAGCCGGCATATCGTGTTCCTCTACGGGCACCTGGGGGTCGGCCCCTTTGACCCCATCACCATAGGCCGATATTTAATGGCTGGACTGGTCGCTTCGGGTTGGGCATTGGTCCTTTACGGACTTGCCTGCTTAACTGCGGTTTTGGTTGCCTCTATCCGGGGTCAGCCTTATGCCCTTCCGCCTGGGCGAGCCGTCTGGGCCCTCAGCGCCGCCCTCTGTGTCCCCGGCATTGCGGCCGCAATCACCCTGCAGGGCAGGCCAACCCTCCCCTGGTGGCTTGCGGCAGGATGCGCCACAGTCACAGTGGTTGGCCTGGGTCTGGCCATTGCGGCAGCCC
>DAOUBN010000240.1:0-3307 GCA_034432815.1 Anaerolineae bacterium
TAAGGGTTCTGGTCCTGGGCGGCGGAGTCATACGCCAGGCCGGGCCCCCCTTGCCGCCATACATCGGAGAGCCGGAACTCGTCCGCACTAACGAAATCCTGGAAGAGTTCCTCTATGGCCTCTCCGCCCCGGAAATTGAAAGCGTGGCTTCAAACCTGGAACCCTTCGCCTCCAGAGTTGCCCTCAAAGCTGCTGAGATCATGAACGCCCTGGACCAGAGGATTGAAGAGCCAATATACCGCGAGGGCATTGAGGAAATCGCCAGGGAGCCTGAATTCTCTTCCCCCGTCCGGTTCCGGGAATTGCTCCACTTCTTCAAGGATGACGCTTGCCTGAAATCTATCATGGACGAAATCCGCCTGGCCAACGGGATCCAGGTGGTTATCGGAGGAGAAGGGAGATGGGAGGAACTGCGGGACTGCAGCCTGGTCCTGTCCCGCTACGGTGTCAGGGAGAAAGCCTCAGGAGTGCTGGGAGTCCTCGGGCCCATGCGCATGACCTATGATAGGGCTATCTCCGTGGTCAGCTATGTGGCAAACCTGATGAGCGAAATGGTGAACCGACTCTTTTAAAGGAGGTTGAAAATGGCCGAAGAGAAGGAGAAAGAGACGGAAAACTTGGAGGAAAAAGTCAAAGAGCTTGAAGCCAAAATCTCCGAACTGCAGAACAAGGCCGAAGAATACCTGGACCAGTGGCGGCGCACCGCTGCCGATTTCGCCAACTACCGCAAGCGGGTTGAAAAGGAACAGGCAGAGCAGACAAAATACGCCAACGCCAGCCTTATCGCCAGGCTCCTGCCAATCCTGGACGACTTTGAAAGGGCTTTTCAAACCCTTCCTTCGCACCTTTCCAAACTCACCTGGCTTGACGGGATCTTCCTCATCCACCGCAAATTCCAGTATATTCTGGAGCAGGAAGGCCTCAAGCCGATCCAGACCGAAGGCCAGTTCTTTGACCCCTACTACCATGAGGCCATAGCTTACGAAGAAACCGACCATTACGAGGATGGGCAGATAATCGGAGAAATCCAGAAAGGCTACATGCTTCACGACAGAGTCCTGAGGCCAGCCCTGGTCAAAGTGGCCAGGAAGAAGCCAGTACCTCAGCCTCAGGCCACTGAAGAGGAAAAAAAGGCGGAGGAGGAGAGCCATGCCGGAGAGGATTCTGGGAATTGATCTGGGGACCACGAACTCTGTGATGGCGGTGATGGAGGGTGGGGAACCGGTGGTAATCCCTAATGCCGAAGGCGACAGGCTCACGCCTTCGGTTGTGGCCATAAACCCCAAGACCGGGGAGCGCCTGGTGGGCAAGCTGGCCAAGCGTCAGGCCATCACCAACCCCGAAAACACCATCTTCTCCATCAAGCGCCTCATGGGCCGGAAATTCAACGACCCCGAAGTTCAAAAAGCCCGCCGCGTCCTCCCCTACAAGATCATTGAGAAACCCAACGGCGACGCCTGGGTAGTCATGGGCGACAGGGAATATTCGCCCCCGGAGATCTCGGCCATGATCCTGCAGAAGCTAAAGCAGGACGCCGAAGCCTACCTGGGGGAGAAGATAACCAAAGCGGTGATCACCGTCCCCGCTTACTTCAACGACGCCCAGCGCCAGGCCACCAAGGATGCAGGGAGGATCGCCGGCCTTGAAGTCCTGAGGATAATAAACGAGCCCACAGCTTCAGCCCTTGCTTACGGGATGGACAAGAAGAAGGAAGGCCTGATCGCCGTTTATGACCTGGGAGGTGGAACCTTTGATATCTCCATTCTGGAGATCGCCGAGGGCGTGTTCCAGGTGAGGTCCACGGCCGGCGATACCTTCTTGGGCGGGGACGATATAGACCAGCTCATAATCAACTGGATATGCGAGGAGTTCAAGAAAGAACACGGGATTGACCTGCGCCAGGACCGGATGGCTCTCCAGCGCCTCAAGGAAGCCGCCGAAAAGGCCAAGATTGAGCTTTCCACTGTCATGGAAACCGAAATAAACCTGCCCTTCATCACGGCCGATGCCTCCGGTCCCAAGCACCTCCAGATGACTCTGACCCGGGCCAAGCTGGAGCAACTGGCTCACGACATCATCCAGAGGACCCTTGGGCCGGTCAAGCAGGCCTTAGCCGATGCCAAGATCACCCCGGCCGATATCTCCGAAGTTATCCTGGTGGGCGGGCAGACCAGGATGCCGGCCATCCAGCGGCTGGTGAGGGAATTCTTCGGGAAGGAGCCCCACAAGGGCATCAACCCCGATGAAGTGGTAGCCATCGGAGCGGCGATTCAGGCCGGAGTCCTGGCTGGAGAAGTCAAAGACATTCTTCTCCTGGACGTCACCCCGCTCACTCTCAGTGTGGAGACTCTGGGAGGAATCGCCACTCCCATCATCCCTCGCAACACCACCATACCTGTCCGCAAGAGCCAGATCTTCTCCACCGCTACGGACAACCAGACCCAGGTGGAGATCCACGTGGTCCAGGGGGAGCGGCCCATGGCTGCCGACAACAAGACCCTCGGCCGCTTCATTCTGGATGGGATCCCGCCTGCCCCGCGTGGCGTCCCCAAGATAGAGGTTACCTTTGACATTGACGCTGACGGCATCCTCCACGTCTCGGCCAAGGACCTGGCCACCGGTCGGGAGCAGAGGATAACCATAACGGCCAGCTCAGGCCTGACCGAGGAAGAAATCCAGCGCATGATAAAGGAGGCCGAGCAGTATGCCGAGCAGGATCGCCGCAAGAAGGAGCTGGCTGAGGCTCGCAACCAGGCCGATGCCGTAATCTACACTGCCGAAAAGAGCCTGCGGGAGTTCGGAGACCGCATACCTTCCGACCTCAAGAGCCGGATAGAGTCCAAGATAAACGAGGTGCGCTCGGCGATGCAGGGGAATGAAATCCACACCATCCGCCGGCTGACCCAGGAGCTTGGGGAGCTCCTCCAGCAGATAGGGACAACCATGTATGGTCAGAGGCCTGGAGGGACGACTCCACCGGGCGGAGAAGGCGGGGGCGAGACGGTAGAGGGAGAATACCGGCAGGTCTAACCCGCAAGAGAGGCTCCAGAGCTCATGGCGGGCGGCAAGAATGCGCCGCTCGCCCTTTTTATTCCCCTTTGGGAGGGAAACAGGGAGTGCATGGGGGCTTCGCCCCCCACCATGAGGCCTGGCGATGTGCTCCCAGAGAAACAAATCCCCCACCCCCGTTCCCTGCGGCTAAGCCTGGCTTCAGGGTCCCACTCGGGGGCGGGTTCCAGGAGGTGCCAGCTCGCCCCCATTTTGTTTTTGTGGGGGGACACCCCCCACTCCCCCCGGCAGGGGGACC
>DAOUBN010000241.1:0-8046 GCA_034432815.1 Anaerolineae bacterium
TGTCCCCCCAGGAAAAACAAATCAAGGGGCGAGAAGCCCCCTCCTGCAACCCGGCCACGAGGGGGACCCTTAACCCCGGCAAAGCCAAAGCAAACGAGGGTGGGAAAAGAAAAAGAGAAAACCCCCACGCCCCGTCGGGGGGACAAAGTCACCTTGCATTTCTTTTCTCACTAAGGCAATTCAATCGTTTCAACAGGGACGTGATCCAGGGTTTGCTCTCCCGCCCTTACCGGAACCCTCCTGCCGCTCTCGGGATCATACATTCCCAGAATCAGGGTGTAATGGCCAGGGGGAAGGCCGGGGGGAAGGGTGAGCTCCAGCCTGCCCAGGAGCCTCTCCCCCCTGATCCAGGCAGTGGTGGGCAACTCCCCTCCCTCAGGGAAAACATCAGCCTGGGCTAAAATTCTGCCGTCGGACCCCGCAAGGTGCAGGAAAATTTTGTAAGGCTGGGGGGAAGAGCCAAGAGCTTCCCAGTATAGGGTCACGGCGACTCGTCCCTCGCCTTTTTCCAGTTCCACGCCTCGCAGGAGGGCAAACTCTCCGAACTGGATCTCAAGAGGCCTGGCCGGCAGGTTGTCCCAGGAGTGCTTAGGCTCACGCCCTTCAACCTCAATGTAGCCAAGAATGACATACTTGCTCCGGCCCACCGGTAGGATCTCCCGGGTGTCGGCTTTCAGCAGCCCCAGGATGAGGGGGTAGCGGCCCTGGGGAATTCCACCCGGGATATAGAATTTTATCTCTTCCAGGACAAACTCCCCTTTCTCCCAGAGGCTCGTGGGGTAGAGGTTATCGGCAGGCATTGCTTCCCTTATGACCAGGGGAGCGCCATCGGGGCCCAGAAGCTGGGCGAAGACTATCAGGTCGGGCAGGGGGGAGCGGAGGGCCCGCCACAGGATTTTGAACTGGAGGGCTTCCCCTGCCTTGAGCTTTGCTGGAATTTCCCCAGCTCCCCTCAATTCCACCATTCCTCCGAAGTTAGCCCTGAGCCTGCGGGGCAACTCCGGAGGGCTTGTCGGCCCCGAAGGCCTGAGCACCTCCACCTTTCCGAGCCTTGCCCTCACCCCCTGGACGCTCCATTTCTCGTCCTGCACCGGGAGGGGGGCCATGGAATCGGGAGAGTAAACCAGGATGTCAAGGTAATAGGCGCCGGGGGGAGTTCCAGGAGGCACCGCCACTTTCATCGGGTGGTAGATGGTCCGGCCCGGCGACCAGCGGGAAGAGCCATAGAGCGAGCCCCCAGGCTGCTCATCGGCCTGGGCGAGGAGCTTGCCGGTTACGGTGTAGAGCCTCAAGCTGACTTTGTAATCCTCCCGAATCGGCTTGAGGGCGCGCCAGTAGAGGGCGATCTCCACCCCTCCGCCGGATTCCACCTTCTCGTTCAGGATTGAGAAACCTTCCAGTTCCAGGGCATCCCCAAAAGCTATCCCTGCACGTGAGGAATAAGGCGGAAGGTAACCGGTGAGGTAGCCCTGCACCCTTATGTAGCTTTCCCCGGCGAAGAGGGCGTCCTCAAATTTTAGCCCATGCTCTTCAAGCCAGCGCCTTATGAAGCCGTTGGGGTCCACCACAGTATCGTAGCAGCGGTAGACCCAGACCCTGGGGTGGTGAGCGAAGACCCTCTCCAGCGCCCTGGCCGTCTCCTCTTCCGTGGTGGGGTAGAAGTCAGCCTCGGGGTTCCCCCAGCCCAGGGAACTGGAGCCGCCAATTGAGCCGGTCTCCAGAAAAACTGGCTCCTTTCCTCCTTCCGGTTCATAGTTGACGAGCCTGCCGAGCCAGCCCGCGGGTCCGTGGTAGTAGTAGCTCAGGGCAGGGTAAACGTAACCTGCATTTATGATGACCGCATCCCCGGCTCTTAGCCTTTCCTGCAGGAACCTGACAGCCCCCCGGTGGTCGTCCGAAGCGAATCTGGGGTCAAAGTGCATCCTGAAAATCGCCAGCCCGGACGCGGCTGCTATCAGGGCAAAGGCTGAGAGAGCAACTTTCCCGGGTCGCAGACCCGCCAGTCCGCTGGCCAGAGCGGTGCAGAAGAGGGGTGAGAAGGGGAAGAGGTAGCGCGGGTGATAGAGGGGGGTCAGGTAGGAGAGGCCCTGGATAAGGGCCAGCGGGCCGAAAGAGTAAAGGGGCACGAGGGCGGAGCGCTCCAGCGGCGAGAGGCCGTATCGGTCCCGGCCCCCTGCGGGCCTGATCCCCATAAGGTAGAGAGCAAAGGTGAGCAGGAGCAGAGGCCAGACCCTCTCCGGCTCCACCGAGTGGCCGAAGGAGAAGGTGGACCAGGAGAGGACCAGGACCCGGGAGATGGGCACGAAGCTGCGCCATGGGGGCACCGGGGGGTTGGTCGCCTGCCTGAAAGCTATCCCGAGCCAGGGGGAGTAAAGGAGCAGGGCGAGGGCCTGCGCACCGGCCCATGGAAAGAGATACTTCCAGCCCCAGCGCCTGGCTCCGGCCCAGATGGAGAAAAGGGCCAGGGTTGCAATGAGGAAGGCGAAGTAATACAGGGTGTAGAGGCCTAGGGCGGCCATCAGGCTGTAGAGGATCCAGTTCCTAAACCGGTGGGGTTCGGCCAGGGAGCGGAGGAGGAAATCCGCAGCCAGAAGCCCCAGACAAGCTCCCAGGGTATACATCCTGACTTCCTGAGAATACCAGAGGTGGTAAGGAGAGATGGCGGCCAGGACGCAGGCTATGGAGGCTACGTTTTCCCCCATGAGGCGACGGGAGAACCTGTAAAGGAGGGCCAGGAGCAGGACGCCGAACCAGAGGGAGAGAAAAGCGGCTGAGAATTCCGAATCGCCCGCAACCCTGATCCAGAAATGCAGGAGGTAATAGTATAAGGGAGGGTGGATGTCCCTTGCCGTGTGAGCCGTCAGAGCCGGGAGGCTCTTGTGGGCCAGGAGGAGGCTGACCGTTTCATCATACCAGAGGCTCTGGAAGCCAAGCCTGTATAGCCGGAGGGCAAATCCTCCCGCTACTCCCAGGAAGGCTACGAGCCTAGGTCGCATCGGATCAATCTCCCGTCCTTCCCCTGGTGAAGAGGGCGATGCCGAAACCCAACCCCATGGCAGCTGCTCCGACCGCTGCCGGCCAGAAGCCCGGATCTTCAACCGTCCTCAATATGACGTAATTTTCGGGGGAGAGGGTCAGGCGCACCCCCTCCCCCTCAATCTCCACTTCCTCCTGAACCACCAGGCGCCGGGCGAGCTTTCCCCTTTCGTAGAAATCCACGAAAGCGCCCTGGGTCTGGACGGAGATTTCCACTCTGGCTTCCACTTCCGGAAAGGCTATTTCCTGCACTTCTCCCATGACAGGAAAGGGCACCGTGATTTCGCCCTCCCCTTTAACCCCTTTCCAGAGCAGGCTGGTCGGCTCGCCCGATGGTTTCACCGCCTTCAATTTCCAGGCAGGCCCGTAAGAAAGGGGGATGAGCCAGGAAATGCCAGCCATGCCCGGCCATCCCGGGGAAAGCCTCAGGGTCTTTCCCCCGCTCTCCAGTTCGCATCCGAAAGCCAGGGGTATATCCTCAGTGGAACGCTCAACCCACACCTTCTGGACCCTGAAAGTTCTTCCGCCTGAAGCGAACTCTTCCCCCGCCACCAGGGGAGGGCTGTCGGCTATGTGCCGGAAGAATCCTGAAAGGGCCAGGCCTACAGCCAGGAGGACCAGCCCCAGGTGGCCTGATACTGAACCCAGACGGCTCAGGCGAAAGCCTCCAGGGATGCGGACGGTGGAACAGAAGATGGCTCCGGCGAGGAGGAGCAGGAAGAGCACCCAGAACAGAGGGGAACGGTAGAGGGCAAGCAACCCCGCGGCCCTAAGGGCCGGAAAGAGGAGGCCATATCGCTCCCGGGCGGCATCCCACCACCACCGGGCTTCCGATGGCGTTTTCACGGAGTCGCGGGGAAACTGAGGGAAGAAACCCGCCACAAAAGTGAGGAGAGCCAGGAGCAGGAGGAGGATCGAAGCCGTGTTCAGGGAAACAAAGAACCGCCGGACCCTGCGCCACAAGGAGCACCTCCGGGCAAGCTTATATCACAAAAGGGAGGGGCTGTCAAACCCCTGTTGTGTGTTTCGCTTCCCGGAAAGGGGATCGGGGGTGAACTCAGAGGGCCTGCTTCAGGAGGCTCAGGTAACGCTCGCCGGTATCGGGCAGAACCACCACGACCCGCTTGCCTGGGCCGAGGCGTCTGGCCACCTGGAGGGCAGCCCACATGGCCGCTCCGGCGGAAATCCCCGCCAGTATACCTTCCTCCCGGGCAAGCCTGCGCATCGTTTCCCGGGCATCCTCATCCGTGACCGTCATGATTTCATCTATGACTCTGAGGTTGAGGACGGTGGGGACGAAGCCGGCGCCGATGCCGGGGATCCCGTGAGGTCCTGGCTTCCCGCCCGAAAGCACAGGAGAGCGAGCTGGTTCCACAGCCACAATGCGCACTTCGGGAATTTTCTCCTTGAGGACTTCGCCCACTCCAGTGATGGTGCCCCCTGTCCCCACCCCGGCCACGAAGGCATCAAGCCTGCCCCCGGTATCTTCAAGGATCTCCTGAGCCGTGGTGCGGCGGTGGATCTCAGGGTTGGCGGGGTTGGCGAACTGCTGGGGCATAAAGTATCCGTGGAGCCGGGCCAGCTCCTCAGCTTTTCGGACTGCCCCGGACATCCCTTCGGAGGCGGGGGTGAGGATGAGTTCGGCTCCGAAGAGGGCCAGGAGGGCTTTCCTCTCCTCTGTCATGTTCTCGGGCATGGTGAGGATGAGCCTGTATCCTTTAGCCGCCGCTACCATTGCCAGGCCAATGCCTGTATTCCCGCTGGTGGGTTCAACAATGGTGTCGCCGGGCTTTATGAGGCCGCGGGCCTCGGCGTCTTCTATCATGGATATGGCGATGCGGTCCTTGACGCTCCCTGCGGGGTTGAAAAACTCCAGCTTGGCCACCACTTCTGCCGAATCGGGCCCGGTCAGCCTGTTTATGCGCACCATTGGGGTGCGTCCGATAAGTCTGGTTATGTCCTGAGCGATCCCTGCCATTTTTCCTCCCATTTTCCCTCTCGTTTGCCTGGGTTCGCCAGGGTTCAGGGTCCCACTTGTGGGCGGGTTGCAGGGGAAAACAGGGGGTGCATGGGGAAGTGGAGGGTGTCCCCCCACCAATTTACCCCACCCTCGTGTGCTTCGGGTCCGCCTGCCTTCAAGATCCCACTCGTGGGCGGGTTGCAGGGGAAAACAGGGGGTGCATGGGGAAGGAGTCCCCCTGACGGGGGGGAAGTGGGGGGTGTCCCCCCACGAAAACAAAACTTGTTTTTCCTGGGGGCACATCCCCCATGCCCCCTGGACCCCCTTTGGAGGAAAGAGAGGGGAAGCGATGGGTGCCTCACCGCAACCCCCTGCACCCCGATTTTGCGCTTCAGGAGAAGGGGCTCATCTCCCTCAGCCTCTGGACTATTGGTGGCAGGACCTCTAAAACGTAATCCACGTCCTCATCAGTGTTCTCCCGGCCCAGGGTGAGCCTTATGGAGCCGTGGGCGTCCTCGGGCGGGATGCCCATTGCCAGGAGGACGTGGCTCGGCTCCAGGGAACCACTGGTGCAGGCCGACCCACTGGAAGCGCAAACCCCTTTGAGGTCAAGCCCCAGCAGGATTGATTCGCCCTCGGCGTTCTTGAAGATAAAACTGGCATTGTTGGGGAGGCGGTTCGTGGGATGGCCCGTCAGGTAAGCGTCGGGGATGCGCTCCAGTATCCCCTGAATGAGCCTGTCCCTTAGGCGCTTAACGTGGGAGTTGCTGGACTCAAACTCCTCGTAGGCGATCTTAAGGGCAGTGGCGATCCCCACAATGTAGGGCACATTCTCGGTGCCGGCCCGGCGGTTGTGCTCGTGCCCTCCTCCCGTCTGCATGGGAAGGAGCGGGGTCCCTTTCCGCACGTAAAGGATCCCGATGCCTTTGGGGGCATAGAACTTGTGCCCGGAAAGGGACATGAGGTCCACGTTGAGTTCATCCACGTTCAGACTGAGGGCCCCAGCTGCCTGGACCGCATCGGTGTGGAAGGGGATGCCTTTCTTGCGGGCTATCTTCCCTATCTCGGCGATGGGCTCAATAGTCCCCACCTCGTTGTTGGCATACATAATGGTGATGAGGATGGTGTCATCCCTTATGGCCCGCCCCACATCGTCAGGGTCCACCACCCCGTATTTGTCCACCGGGACGTAGGTGACTTCAAAGCCGAAGTATTTTTCAAGCTGTTCCACGGTGTGGCCCACGGCATGGTGTTCTATCGGGGAAGTGATGATGTGGTTTCCCTTGCCCCTGTGCCTCTGGGCGAAAGCCACGCCCCTTATGGCCAGGTTGTCGCTTTCTGAACCGCAACTGGTGAAGATGATCTCTTCGGGTTTGGCGTGGAGGATTTCGGCCACGGTGCGGCGAGCCTCTTCTATCGCCTGGCGGGCTTCCCTCCCCAGGCTGTATATGCTGGAGGCATTGCCGAACTTCTCGCTGAAATAGGGGAGCATGGCCTCCAGCACCCTTGGGTCAACGGGAGTCGTAGCTGCATGATCCATGTAAACAATGCGCTTCTTCTCACTCATTTCCCATCCCTCCTCTTGTATTTATGCAGGCAGGTTGAGCTTCCAGGAGCTTCTCCAGGTGAGCCACTTTCTCCTCCAGGGCTTCTATCCTCTCCAGAAAGGCCTCCATCACCTGAGCCAGGGGGTCGGGAATGCGTTCATGGTGCAGGTCAATGGGCTGGGGCTGGCCGTTGATCCTGACCACCCTCCCCGGAACTCCCACCACAGTGGCGCCTGGCGGCACAGATCTCACCACCACGGAGCCCGCCCCTATCCTGGAGTTATCGCCTATCTCAACGGGCCCCAGGATCACCGCATGGGCTCCTATGACCACGTTGTTGCCCACGGTAGGATGCCTCTTGGTCCTCTCTGTGGACACCCCTCCCAGGACAGCCCCCTGATACATGACCACATCGTCACCGATCTCTGCCGTTTCCCCGATCACAACCCCTGCTCCGTGGTCTATGAAGAAACGCCGGCCTATCCTGGCGCCGGGGTGGATTTCTATCCCGGTCAGAAAGCGGTTAAGGTGGGAGATAAAGCGGGGCAAGGTCACCAGGCCTCGCTTCCAGAGGGCATGGGCCAGGCGGTGGAGCCAGAGGGCGTGGAGGCCCGGGTAACACAGGATTATCTCCAGGGTATTGCGAGCAGCAGGGTCCCGGGCATAAACTGTAGCTATATCTTCCCTCAGGGTCTCAAGGAATTTCCGGATCATCCCGGGCATTGCGTTCCCTCCACTTCCGGGCATTCGGGGGGCATTCTCTCAACAAGTTCAGCGATAGTAACTTTATCCAGGAAGGAAAAGAGGAGGGCGTGGGTTCTGCCCAGGAGTTCTCTGGTACCGCACACCTCTTCTTCGGAGCAACAGCACCCCCTTTTGACAATAATGCACCCAGCCTCGCTCACAGGGCACGGGATTGAGAAAACCTCGCCCTCAAGTGCCCTCAGGACATCGCCGACGGAAATTTCTTCAGGGGGCTTTGCGAGCCTGTAGCCTCCCCTGGCCCCCCTGGCGCTCTCCACAAGCCCTGCCTTCCGCAGCAGCGGAATTATCTGCTCCAGGTAAGGAAGGGGCAACCTCCTCACGCGGGCTATCCAGGCCAGAGACACAGGCCCTTCAGGATAATGCCTGGCTATTTCCACCACGGCTTTCAACCCATAGAGCTCCTTGCTGGAAAACTTCATCTCCCAAATTCCGAGCAAAAGGTCGGAATTATTATACCCCCCATAAAAGTTCATGTCAAGACGGGAGGACCTCCTGGCGGCTCAAAAGCCTTATTTTCTCCGCCCCGGGTGCCCTGAGGGCTTTTCAATGTTCTATAAAAGAGTGCAGGGGGCTGCGGGGGGTGTCCCCCCGCCCTTTTTTCATTTTTCCCCCCCCCCGTTCCCCGCGGCTCAGCTGTGCTTCAAGCTCCCACTCGTGGCCGGGTTTCAGGGGAAGGCAGCTCGCCCCCAATTTTGTTTTTGTGGGGGGACGCCCCCCACTTCCCCCCGTCAGGGGGAC
>DAOUBN010000242.1:0-2301 GCA_034432815.1 Anaerolineae bacterium
AGGGGTGGGAGTTGCGGTCGGCGTTGATGTGGGGGTAGGGGTCGGAGTGAAGGTGGGCGTGGCAGTGGGGGTGGGAGTGAAAGTGGGTGTAAAGGTAGGGGTGAAGGTGGGAGTAACCAGGAAGCCCATTTCCTGAACCGTCTGCAAGGTTATATCCCTGGCCCCGAGGGCGGAGATCACCGTGGAGGGGAGGCTTATGCCGCAGAGCCAGGCCAGGAGCAGGATCACGGCGGCGATCCGGAGCTGGGTGGCTCTCTTCTGAGCCCTGAACCAGACGGCGGCGTCGGAGAAAGCTTTCCTCAGGCCTTCCAGCGCGCTTACGACGGTCCTCTGAAGTCCGTATGCTGGTGATGGAATTGAAATTTCAGGGAAGGAGATGGCAGGCTTTTTAACGGTCGGGACTGAAGGGGTGGGGATTGCCGCCTCCCTTCGCGGGGGAACCAGGAGCCTCTGGCTCAGGAGGAGGTTGGTCTGATGGAGGCGGTCGCTCAGGACCCTGCTCAGGGAAACGGTTATGGATGGGTAGCGGAGGAGGAGTTCGTCAAAGTCCTTCTTCTCCAGCCCCCAAAGTTCCAGGTCGGTCCTGGCCCTGGCCGTGGCCGAGCGCTCTGTCCCCCTCAGGAGGGCCATCTCCCCGAAGAAATCCCCTTCCCCGAGCAGGGCGATGGTGACCTCCCCTTTCCCGACCTTCTTCACGATTTCCACCTGGCCCGATTCAATCAGGTAGAGGAAGTCGGCAGGGTCTCCCTCCCGGAAGATCACTTCGCCTGCTTTGAACTTTATGGGCTTGAGGCGCGAGGAAAGGGCTTCCAGCTGTTCGGGCTCAAGGGAGGAGAAGAGGCTCAGGTGGCGGAGCTCTTTTTCCAGATACTGGCGCTCCAGTTCCATAAGCTTCTCGCCCAGGAGGCGGTTGAGGGCCAGGCTTATGGCCGGATACTGTAGGGATAGCTCTTCAAAATCCGAACGGTAGAGCATCCAGAGCACTGCATCGGAGAGGGCGACGGCCGAGAAGTTGTGGGGGCGGCCGGTTATAAGGGCCATTTCCCCGAAGAATTCCCCCTCGGAGATGACGTAAGTCCGGCGGGGGCCGGTGGCCCTGCTTATCCGGATCTGGCCTGAATCCACGATATACATAGTATCGCCAGGGGAGCCTTCGGAGACGATCTCCTCGCCCTGGGGGAAGAAAGCTATGGAGAGCCTGGCGGCCACAGCCTTGAGGGCTTCTCCGGAAAGCCCTTTGAAGAGGGGAACCCGGGCCAGGTGCTCCGCCGCAAGCTCTTTTTCCTTCCGGCTCAGGGGGATCTTGAGGGCGGACCCCAGGGCCTTCTTGAGGGCTGGATGCTCCAGGGCGATAGCCCTGAAGTCTTCCGGGGGAAGGACCCAGAGGAAAGCATCAGATGAGGCTCTGGCAGCATAAGCGTAGGGCCTTCCGGTCAGGAGGTTGAACTCCCCGAAACTTTCCCCTTCCTTGAGGACGATGAACTCGTCTTCCCCTGTGGCAAAGAGGTTGACGGAGCCGCTTTCCAGCAGGAAAAATCCCTGGGGCTGTTCCCCTTCCCCGAAAATGAAATCCCCCGGGAGGTAGCGTCTGAGGGAAAAGGCTGAGGAGATGGCATCCAGCTCTTCCTCCGGGAGGGATGAGAAGCCCGGGAGGTTCCGGAGCTTTTCCTTGAGGTGTTCTTTGAGGGGCGCTATTGTGAGGCCAAGGGCCTGGCTTAGTTCTATTCCTACGGAAGGATTGGAAGCCAGGATCTCGGCCAGCGCTTCCCGGGAGAGCACCCACAGCCCAAGGTCGGAGGCGGCCTCAGCCTTAACGGAGAAGGGCTTGCCCTGGAAGAAATCGGCTTCCCCCACGGCGCTTCCGGGGCCAAGGGTGGCCAGGACCTTGCCATGGGGATCCGTCAGGCGAGCCCACCCGGTCCTTATCAGGTAGAGGTGGGCGGAAGGCTCCCCCGCTTCAAAGAGGACTTCGCCCTTCTGCCGGCGTCCAGGGCGAAGAGCTTTAGCGATGAGGGAAACGCTCTCCGGCGAAAGACCGGCGAAAAGCGGTATTTTCTGCAAGAACTTCTCCTTCACTTTCCCCTCCTTCGGGACAAATTTAGCCCCATTATACCGATGGCGGTCAGCAATGCAAAATCAGGGAACTTCCTGGAAGGTCAGGCGCCAGGAGACCACAGGCTTTTCAGGGGGGCAATCCTCTCCCGAGCTCTTAAGGTCAACGGCCTCCTGGCTCCCCGGCACCCCGGGCCTGACCCGGTAGGCGACGCCAGGCTCCATTTCCAAGTCGGCGGAGCCCGGGCC
>DAOUBN010000243.1:0-5069 GCA_034432815.1 Anaerolineae bacterium
ACCATGGAAGCACAGCCTGTAGAAGTAGCCCTTAAGATGGGGCTGGAAGACAGACAAGCCTTTGAGCTCATAAGCATGGGGCTTTCCGCAAGAGGGAAAGTCCGCCCTTGGGAAATCTTCAACAAACAATGTAAGGAGGTGCAGTCATGAAAAAGCTTGCGCTTGGTTTAGCCTTTGCTCTGAGTATGATGAGTGTGTCTCAGGCCGCTTACTACAATCTTGGCACTAACGCACCACCTGCTTCT
The DNA here is from genome assembly GCA_034432815.1 of Anaerolineae bacterium. Classification (GTDB taxonomy): domain Bacteria; phylum Chloroflexota; class Anaerolineae; order SpSt-600; family SpSt-600; genus SpSt-600. The sequence continues at coordinate 246 of DAOUBN010000243.1, forward strand.
GTAGGGGGTTGCACTTTTATTCCCTTTGACCTCGGCGCCCAAGAAGCAATATCTGAAGGTACTCTTGTAAGCACCATACCCGGCGCGCCAGCTGGCTACACACTGACCACATCCTATAATGTAAGAAGACGCACAGTTCCCTACAGCTGGGGGGGTTTGGTCCCACGGTTATACTGGTCCAGTGTTTTATACTGGCAGTGGACAAACTACACTTACCCTGAGCATAGCGCCGGCGGTTTATGGTTTCATGCTGTATATGGACATTGGTATATATGGTACTGCTAATTGTAGTGTCTCTACAAATGCAGGCGACAACTCGGGACCTGTAAGTATTGATGGTACTGTTGGAGGTTTTGGTTTTGCCTTTGTATCTTCTTCCCCAAACATAAACACCATAACCATAACATGCCCACCGGAAGCGAATGGTTTTACGATAGGAGAGTTTGCAATATGCACAGCACCACCTTCTGGCGATGGCTCTGGCGATGGCTCTGGTGGTTCTGGTGGTTCTGGCGGTTCTGGCGGGGGGCGGGGGGGGGGGGGGCGGGGGGGCACCCCCCCCCATGCCAGGGGGGGTGGGGCATGCGCCCCCGGGAAAAACAAATCAGGGGGGTGGAGGAGGCAAGACCCTCTCCCGGGGGCTCTGGGGGGTGCATGGGGGCTTTGCCTCCATGCCAGATGGCCTGGAAGATGTGCTCAAGTTGAAAAGGAGAGGGCGCTTTCTATCCCAGAAATTTCAGGGCAAGCCTGTAGAGGCCATACCACGCGGGAGAATAAACGTAATCCCAGGCCCCAACGTAGCGGACCAGGGTCCCGCCGAAGCCCCGCTTGAACCTGTAAACCCCCCAGAGGCCATCGGAGCGCTCCGGAGGCTCCTCCCAGTAGCGCTGCGGGTCCTTCCCCACCTCATCAGGTATGCCCCAGAGGTCGTAGGTCAGGCAGCCGGCACTCCTGGCCCAGCGGATAGCTTCCCACTGCAGGAGGTGGTTGGGCATGAGGTTGCGGTGGAGATTGGAGGAAGCACCATACATGTAGAAGGCCCTCCTCCCCCACTTGAAAGATATGAGCCCCGCCAGGATTTCACCCTCGTATTCCGCCAGGAGGAGCACCGCATCCCCAGATGGACGGAAAAGCTCCAGAGCCCTCCGGTAATAATCAAAGGTGTGGATTCCGAACCGATCGCGCTTTGATGTGACCTTCAGCAGCCCGTAGAAGGCCGGGAGGTCCTCAATGCTCCCCTCCCTCACCCTCACCCCCTTCCGGGAAGCCAGCCGGATGTTGTAGCGGGTCTTCTGCTTCATCCTGGCCAGGATATCCTCCTCCGGAACCGTTATGTCCAGGATGATGGTGCTGCGGGGCTGGACCGTGCGGGCGGGGATGAAGCCCCATGAGCGGGGGAAGGCAGCGCCCTGCACTCCAGCCGCTGGCCATGTGGATTCAACCCAGTCGGGTTCAACTTTGAGGAATATGGCCCCCTCTTCCCTGGCCCGGGTGTGTATGGCTTCCAGGAGGAGGCGAGCGCCTTCCCCCTCGCATTCATCGGGAGAGAGGATGGGGCCTTTGGGTATGTAAGCTGCTAAGGGTTTCCTGAGGCCGGGGAAAAGAGGCCTGAAGAGGATCTGGGCTCCGGCCAGGGGTCTGCCGTCTTCCAGAAGGAGGATCCGGCTCGCCCTCCAGCCGAAGCCCTCCTTGAGCTTGCCCCAGAGTGTGCTCTGGAGGAGGTGCCCGTAAGGGGCGCTGCGGGTGAACTCGTCCCACTCCCCGGCGTCTATCCCGTCATCCAGGAGCACCCTGAAGCGGCTCATTGCCTGTAGGGGAGGAATTCTGGCCCCAGGATTTCCCGGGCGATGATGAGGCGCATTATGTTCTGGGCTCCCTCCGCGCCAATAGAATAGGACCGGATCCCCCTTATGGCCATCTCAATGGGCGCCTCCTTGGTGTAAGCCAGTGCGCCGAACCAGTCGGCTACTTCGTTCATGGCGGCGAAGCCGTCAATGGGCGCCCTGAGCTTTACCATCGCGGCGATAAGGGCAGTGTCGTGGTGGGTGAAGGCCTTCTCCTGGTAGAGCTTGTCCAGCATCCAGGCGGCCTTGTAGACCAGAAGGCGGTTCCGCTCCAGGTTGGCGTAGTGCTCGGCCAGGGGGAACTGGATGCCTTCATAGGAAGCCAGAGGCCGACCGAAAGCTTTCCGCTGCTTTATGTGCTGGATCCCCATCTCCAGAACCGCTTCCGTAGCACCGATGCAGGTGGCGCCGATGAGGACGCGGGCGGCGGTGAAGCCTTCCATGGCGTGGTAGAAGCCCCGGTTCAGCTCCCCGACCATGTAATGCTCAGGGAGGCGGACATTATCCATGTGGAATCCCCCCGTGGATATGCCCATCCTACCCATGTCTATAAAGCGCGTGGTTGTTATGCCCGGGGTATCCTTCAGGGGGACAGCAAAGAAAGTGAAGGCCCTGTGCCCGGCTTCGGGGCGGAAATCGGTGCGGGCCAGGGTGAGGTGTATTCCCCCCCAGCGCAGGGATTCCAGCACGCCGCTTATGTAGACCTTCTCACCGTTGAGGACCCAGTGGTTTCCCTCTTTGACCGCTTTCGTCCGGCAGGCTCCCAGGATGTCGGAGCCTCCTTCGGGCTCGGTGGTGGCAATTCCGAGGAAAGCCTCGCCCCTTGTTACCCTGGGCAGGAATTCTTCCTTAGCCTGGGGGGTGCCGTAGCGGTCAAAGATGAAGCCCCAGGCGGCCTCCACCAGGTAGAGGACCGGCACTGCCAGGCTTATATCGGCCCGGCCGAGCTCTTCGGCGGCGATGGCGGCCATGGTCCATGATGCCCCCATCCCTCCATACTCCTCGGAAACGGTCAGGGCCAGGAGGCCAAGCTCGGCCATCCCTTTGATGATGTCTTCGGGGATGCGCTCTTCGGTGTCAATCTCCCTCGCCCTGGGGGCTATAACCTTCTGGGCGAAATCCCTCACGGTATTGCGCCAGAGTTTCTCCTCTTCGCTCCAGCTGAAATCCATAGTGCTGCCTCCTTACAGGGAATTTGAGCCAGAATCCATAGAGCGCGGCGGAGGACCATCGTAGAGGATGTCCTCCTCGGGGACTGTGCGGAAGGGCTTTTCCCTTGCCGCTTCCTCGCAGACGTGGGCCACGAGGCCGAGGGTCCTGGAGATGAGGAAAAAGGCCGAAGCCACGCCGGGGTCAAAGCCCATCTCCAGGACGAGCGCGGCTATCACCCCGTCCACATTTACCGGTATGGGCCTGCCCGTTTCCTCCCTGAGGATCCTCTCCACCGCAAAGGCCAGCTCAACATACCTCCCGGCGAACCCCAGCTCCCGGGCTTTCTTGAGGAGCGCTCCGATGCGAGGGTCGGCGGTGTGGATGGGGTGGCCGTAGCCTGGGATCCGCTCTCCTTTGGCGAGTTTTTCCCGGATCAGCCTTCGGGCCTCTTCCTCAGGGGAGCCGGATTCGGCGATGGTCTTGAGGAAAAAGGCGCAATCCTCAATTGCCCCGCCGTGGTATTTCCCGATGGCCAGCAGTCCGGCCGCCACCGCCTGGGCAAGAGGGACTCCGCTGGAAGCGGCGAACCGGGCGGCGTTCACCGAAGGGGCAAGGAAGCCGTGGTCGCAGCAGGACACCAGGATCGCCTCTATCAGTTTTCCTTCGTTTCGCTGGGGGATGTCCCCTTTGATCAGGAGGTAGAAGGCATCTCCGAAGGAAAGCCTCTCAATGATTTCCTCTATGGGGTAACCGCGGATGCGGATGACGTTGGGCTCAAAGTAAGTTATGGAGGTTCGCCAGGAAGGGCGGCGGGAAGCCATGGGCCTTCTCCTTTTGCAAGCTTGCAAAAGCACGAGGGATTATACCACAGCGGCGGGTTGAGGCAAAAAGGGCTGAAGAAGCTCTCGGGCATGCGTGGTGAGCTGTGAGTCCACCCTAAGCCCGCCTGTGCTTCCTCAGCATCCGGCGGCCGAGGAAGAAACCAACCACCAGCACCACGGCCAGCACCAGGTAGGGAGCGATGACGGAGATCACCGAAACCACGGTGGAGAGCACATCCTCCACCGCGCTGATGAAGGGGTTGGCTGCGCCAGCTGAGACCACGGTGGCCGCTCTTCGCGACGCAGATTTGACCGCGTGAACGCCCCCGGCGATGATCACCCCGCAGATGGCCGCTATCACCGGGTTCAGCCGGATGGAGCCAGTGGTGGCGGCGAAAAGGATGGCTCCCGCCGTCGGCCTCACGAAAGTCTGGATGGCGTCGTTCACTGCGTCAACGGCGGGGATCTTGTCCGCCAGGATTTCCACTGCCAGCAGCACAGCCAGCGTCCCGATAACCCACCAGTTGCTCAGCCAGGTCCAGGGCTCTTGCAGATCTATGACTCCGTCGGTCAAGCGGTCCACCAGGGCGACGACCAGCAGGGGGATGTATGCGTTCAGTCCCGCCGAACTGGAAAGGCCGAAAGCGGTGGAAAGGGCCAAGAAAGCACTCGCCAGGTTCATGGGCCTCCTCAAAAGGATTTTACAGGCTTTGTTGGAAATTATACCACAGCCGCGGGTTGAGGCGAAACAGCTCTCGCCCCTTTAATTTGGTTTCTCTGGGGGAACACCCCCAGGCTCCCTGGCAGGGGGCTCAGCCCCCCTGCACTCCCTGTTTTTCCCCACCCTCGTTAGCTGAGGGTTCGCCCGGGTTCAGGGGCCCCCTCGTGGGCTGGTGGCAGTAGTCGCCTTCTCGCCCCTTTAGTTGGTTTTTCTGGGGGGACACCCCCCCATACCCCCCGGGAGGGGGCTTCGCCCCCTCCACCCCCCGGTTTTCCCACCCTCGTTT
>DAOUBN010000244.1:0-3505 GCA_034432815.1 Anaerolineae bacterium
GGCGGCTACGGGGCGGAGGCTCCCTGGCCATCATCTCCAGGTAATGGAGCATCGCTTCGTCATCGCATCCTTTGTAGACATAGTAATCGCCCACCTTCTCTGCCTCGGAGAGGTCCACTTCCAGGCGCCGAAGTTGCGTTGCCAGGCGTTCGGCTTCGCCCATAATGGCTTCCCAGTCGGTCATCGGCCACCTCCCGGCAGTGCTAATAGGCTCCCTCAGGCGAGGGCAGGGAAAGGTTCTCCTCCCGGAGGATTTCCCACAGTTCACGCAGGGCCCCGGTGTCCAGAAGCCCCGCCTCCTCCGCTTCTCTCACCCATTCCCGTGCTTTCTCCTCAAGGGCTTCGCCCTCTATGGGCTGGGCTGCTTTCCCCATGCGCCCTGAGCTCCTGAGGTCGCCTAAAAGGGTTATCCTGTCCACCTTTACTTCCACTGAGCCCATCCCCACTGGCTTGGCTGCCCCTACTTTCAGGAGGAAGGGCTTCTGGGGGTGCTGGCCCAGGGCCGCCAGCAGAAGGCCCAGTTCCGCACCGGACAGGTTCTCAAAGGAGATGGAAGCTTTGAAGACGGCTCCTGTCTCCGCGGCCACCCGGGCATCGGGGCCTTTGGCTAAAGTGCCGTGGTAGTAAAACTTGCGTCCTCTCAACTCTTTGCCACGGAAATAGCGGGGCGGCAGCCCCTGGCGGCTCCGGGCTGGAGCCCGGAGGATGGGCGTGCGAACAACCACCGGATTCCCCTTTACCATCACGGCATCTTCAAAGCTCACCTGCCCGGCATAGCTCTCGTGCCTGCCCCCACTCATCCCGAACAGCCGGCAGGCCGGGCAGAGGCTCTCCACCCGGGAGCAGGGGTTCATCATCCGGGGGAGGAAGGACCTGGTGCGCGAGTCCGCAACCCGCACGCAGGAGGGGGAGATGGCTTCCACTATGCTGCGCACCACCCCCTTGAGCGAGGAGCCGGGGATTACGTAAACCTTGCGGCGGATCCGGGTCATGATGGCTGCCGCCGTTTCCCCGCTCTTGAGTTTTATCAGGTCCACAAGCCCGCTGGCCACCTGCACAGGCCTCTTCGCAACCAGGGTTATCTCCATCACTCCGGTGTGCTTTTCCCCGGCCAGGGCGAAGCGGTGATGTCCAGCCGGTTCGCTCTGGTCTACCCTGGGCGGGAAGGGCACAAAGTCATAAGGCTTTCCTTCATATGCCATGATCAGCCTCCTTTTAATCCCCTAAAACACATCTCCAGGCCCTGGAAGAGGCCTGGCTTTTATATCGCCAGGATCAGCCTGGCTTAAAGAGGCATAGCGGACGGCCCAAAGGCGGTGGGCTTCGTCGTAGTAAAGCTTCACGTCCGCTACCCAGGCTTTGTTCAGGTCCTCAGCCCCCAGGTCGTAATCCAGCTTGCGGGGGAAGGTGACCTCGCCCCTGGCTTCGCCGTCGGGGAGATGGAGCTTCTTCCCCCAAAGTATGCGGATCCCCTTTTCTATGGCGAACTCTGCCCTGGAGACAATCTCCACATCCGGGATGTCCTCAATGGCATCCTTTTCCGTGAGGAGCCAGCACCCCCGGCTGCGGCCCCGGCGGGCCAGGCGGAGTTCAGCCTTCTCGGAGAAGACCCGCACCAGGTCCCATGGCCTGTCCAGTTCGGAAAGATCCCGCAGGATTCCGGGGAGCTTTATTTCCAGCTTATCCCAGGCGAACCACCAGGTTTTCCCTTCGGGGAAGAGGCCCTTTTCCCGCAAGAGGGCCACGAGTTCGGAGGGGGATTTGTCCGTGCTCAGGGTGAGCCAGTATCCTTTTTCGCTCATCCGCCCACCTCCTCCGGCCAGCGCCCGGCCACTTCTTCCAGAAGCTTCCTGATGGCGGCGTCATCTTTCAGGAAAGCCTCGTAGAATCCCCTCTCTCTGCTTACGGGAACATCCCAGGTCATCCGCTCCTTCTCCGAGGGCGGCAGGTTGTAATCTTTCCTGTCTTCCTCGCTGGCCCAGAAGCCAACTCCCCGCAGTTCGCCTTCGGGGTCCCTGAGGGTGCGCACCCTGAAGGAGCGGAAAGCCAGTTCCACCCGGCCCAACCCTTTGGATTTGCCGAAGCCTATGGGGACCAGCCCATCGCCGATGTCCAGGAGTGCTGCCGCCAGAAGCCCCAGTTGCCCAAGGGTGAAGTTGCGGATGGTGATGGTGCCGTAGAAGGTTCCCTCGGTGAGGATTTCCATCTCAAAAGGCCCCTGGGCCACTGCACCCGTCACCCGGTCAATGGCCACGCCGTAGCGCCTCTCCAGCAGCGGTTCGCCGTCTTTGCTATCCAGGTAAAAATCTCCAACCCGCACTCTCCCGGCCAGGGCAGTATTGCCGAAGAGGCGGCAGGCGTAACAGGATATCTTGAAGGCTTCAGGGCCGGTCAACTTTGTGGGATCCTTCTTACCTGTGAGTTTATGCATTAACTCAACATCAGACCCGCAAGCTCTGCGCAACCGGCCAGTGCCGCGGGTATCCGTAGGATCGCAAATGGCCAGAGGGTCGGGAACCACTGAGCGCACCAGCTTCTCGGCGTAGCTCCGGATGATGCCTTTCAGGGATGAACCGGGGATGTAGACCTCATCCCGCCCGTTGCGGTGGGTACGCACGAAGTTCATATCGGGAAGGGTGGGGTCAATGGCCGCTCCGCCTTCGCCACCGGCCTTGATGAGGAGGGGCGTGCGGGGTTTGATGGCCAGCTCCAGAATGGCCTCATTGTAGAATTTGCCCAGCATCTTTCACCTCCCGATTCCCATGCTCTCCAGAAGGGTCTCAAGCCAACTGTCGGCCTCTTCCTGGGAAATGGGGCGCATTTCCCCCCTGAGCAGATACGCCTTCAGGGCTTTGGGGTCAGCGGCCTCCACGCCTTTTATCTCCAGTTTCTCCAGCTTCACCCTTCCCAGGCCGCGGCCCTTGAAGCCTCCCAGGTAGATCTGGCCCCGTTCCAGCTCCCTGATGCCCAGCCAGAGGAGCCCCCGTTCCTCTTTGTCAAGATTTTCGGCGATGATGCGGAGCTGGAAGCGGGTTCCGGCGGGGACGGTCTCAAAGTCGTATTTGTTGGCCACTGTCTCCTTTTCCCGGTGGATGGAGACGCCATCCCGCACCTCAACGGTAGTCCCGCCTGTGAGGGGCAGGTCGGCCACTTTCACCCGTGAGGCCAGCCAGGTGCTGCCGAAGACCCGGCAAACCCGGCAGGATCTTTCCCAGACCTTCTGGGCCAGCCAGAGGTCGCCTTTCTCCCTGGCCTCTTCACGTAGCTCGTGCATCTGATCTGCGGTGATGCACCATTCCTCCCCAGCCACCGGGTTGCAGGCTCCTCTGCCGTTCCTGGCGGTGTCCTCCAGAGTCCTCACGATGCGCTCCACGTGGCTTCTCAGGACGCCCCGGAGGGAGGAGCCGGGGATGAAGGGGTTGCCCTGAGCGTCTTTGATGACGGGCAGGTCCGAGGCGGTGGGCTCGGCGGCCCCGCCGCCCCTCCCCGCCCCCACGGCCGTCTC
>DAOUBN010000245.1:0-17066 GCA_034432815.1 Anaerolineae bacterium
TGCCCCCCGCCAGGGGGCCTCTGTCCCCCTGACCCCCCTGTTTTCCCCTGCAACCCGCCCACGAGTGGGGGGTGCAGGGGGGCGGACCCTCAGCAAACGAGGGTGGGTTAACACTCTCACTTCCCCCGCCAGGGGGCTCTTTCACCCCATCCCTCGCCCGGATGCGTGATATACCAGGAAGCCTTTGCGGAGGCAAAGCTTTTGTGTTAAAATGAAATCCAACAGGTGAGGGCTATGGTGGACGTGGGGGTGGTTATCGTAAACTACAACACCAGGGACCTCCTCAGGGATTGCCTGCTCTCCCTCATGGAAAACCGGGGGGTTGCCTTCAAGGTCTGCGTGGTGGACAACGGCTCTGGGGATGGTAGCGCTGATATGGTGGAGGAGAATTTCCCGGAGGTCCTCCTCATCCGGAGCCCTTTCAACGGCGGATACGCTTACGCCAACAACCTTGGCCTCAAAGCTCTGGGTTTCAACCCCGATGCCATCTCCCCGGAAGCTCCCCGCTATGCCCTCCTCCTCAACCCTGATACCATCCTGCCCCCGAGCGCGCTGGCGGGGATGGTCCAGTTCATGGATTCCCACCCCCAGGCTGGCATCGCCGGCCCCAAGCTCATCCGTCAGGATGGCAGCCTTGACCTGGCCTGCCGCCGCTCCTTCCCCACGCCCGAAGTGGCCTTCTACAGGATGATAGGCCTCAGTGCCCTTTTCCCCCGCCACCCCCGTTTCGCCCGCTACAACCTGACTTATCTTGACCCCGACCAGACCGCTGAGGTGGACTCGGTGGTGGGGGCTTTCATGATGGTCCGCCGCGAAGCCATAGCTGACGCCGGCCTCTTAGACGAGTCCTTTTTCCTCTACGGCGAGGATCTGGACTGGGCTCTGAGGATAAAGAAGGCCGGCTGGAAAGTCTACTACTATCCGGGGGTGACCGTCCTCCATTACAAAAAGGTCTCAAGCCAGAAGAACCCGAGGGCCCGCGACGAGTTCTTCCGGGCCATGCTCATCTTCTACCGCAAGCATTACGCTTCCCAGACCCCATGGTGGCTTGACAAACTTGTCAAAGCGGGGATCTACCTTTGGTGGGGTTTAAGCAAATTGTCGTGAAGAACCCAAAATTTTTCTTCCGCATAACACTGGCGGCCCTGGACGCCGGGCTTGTGGCTCTGGCTTTCTACCTGGCTTACCGGCTCCGCCTCCTCACCGCACACCAGAACCTGCCCTATTCCTTTGCCCCTTATTCTGGAATGGCCGCAGTCTACGTGGCCACCATGCTGGTCACCTTCTTCTTCGCCCGCCTCTACCACCGCCAGAGGACCTTCTCCCACATTGACGAGTTCTCAAAACTCACTGCCGCCTCATCTATCGGGACCCTCATAGCTATAGCCTTTTTCTCCCTCTTCTTCAAGAACGAACCCGATTACTCCCGCCTGATGATGGTCTACGCCTGGCTTCTCACCATAATTTTCACCTTTATCGGCCGGATACTTCACTACCACTGGCAGCGTTCAGCCTACGCTAAAGGCATAGGGGTTTCCCGTGTCCTGATCGTGGGGGCGGGGGAAGTGGGGCGCATAATCCTCCAGAAGATGATGCGCTCACCGGGCCTCGGCTACAGGGTTGTTGGTTTTGTGGACGATAACGCCAGCGGGCAGGTCATGGGCGTTCCGGTCCTGGGGAAGATAAACGACATCCCTGCCATCCTGAGCCGGGAACCAGTGGACGAAGTCATTATCGCCATGCCCGAAGCCGACAACTCCCAGATCCTCTCCATAATCGGGATGTGCGACCGCAGCAGCATCGCCATCAAAGTTTTTCCCGACGTGTTCCAGATCATAGCTTCGGAAATAAGCATAGGGGACCTAGACGGCCTCCCCCTCATTACAGTCCGGGACACTGCTATGCGGGGGTGGAAGCTGACCCTCAAGAGGGCTATGGACATAGTGGGAGCCTCCATTGCCCTCATCCTCCTCTCGCCCCTGATGCTCCTTATAGCCATCCTCATAAAGCTGGACTCTCCCGGACCGGTCTTCTACGTTCAGGAGAGGATGGGGCTTGACGCCAGGCCTTTCCCCATGCTCAAATTCCGCTCCATGCGCCAGGACGCAGATGCCAATGGTCCTGGCTGGACCACTCCCGATGACCCCAGGCGCACAAGGCTCGGGGCCATCCTCAGGCGCTATTCCCTGGATGAGCTCCCCCAGTTAATAAACGTGCTCCTGGGCCACATGAGCCTGGTGGGGCCAAGGCCCGAGCAACCCTACTACGTGGAGCAGTTCCGGCGCAGCATCCCCCGTTACATGGAACGCCACAGGGAAAAAGCTGGCATAACCGGCTGGGCTCAGATCCACGGCCTTAGAGGAGACACATCCATCGCCGAAAGGACCAAATACGACCTCTGGTATATTGAGAACTGGTCCCTCTGGCTTGACATAAAGATCATCCTCAAGACCATTGTGCGCATCTTCTCCGACAGGAGCGCTTACTGATGGCTTCCAGCACCAGGAAGAGCGAGCACCTCCGGATCGCTCTGGAGAAGGATGTGGAGTTCAGCACCTTAACAGCTGGGTTTGAGAGATACCGCCTCCCCCACTGTGCCCTGCCCGAGCTGAACCTGGCCAGGATTGATACATCTACCCAGTTTCTGGGCAAAAAGCTGAAGGCCCCATTCCTTATCTCCCCCATGACCGGGGGGGCGGAGGAGGCGGGGAGGATAAACCGCAACCTGGCCACCGTGGCGCAGGAGTTTGGCTGGGCTATGGGGGTCGGCTCCCAGAGGGCAGCCCTGGAGGATCCCCGCTGGGTTTACACCTACAGGGTGAGGGATGTTGCCCCGGATATCCTGCTCTTCGCCAACCTGGGAGCGGTCCAGCTGAATTACGGCTATGGCGTGGACGAGTGCCGCAGGGCAGTGGAAATGATAGAGGCCGATGCCCTCGTCCTGCACCTCAATCCCCTTCAGGAGGCTCTGCAGCCTGAGGGGAATACGGATTTCTCCGGGTTGCTCCGCAAGATTGAAAAGGTCTGCGCAGACCTTGAGGTGCCAGTTATAGTCAAGGAAGTGGGCTGGGGGATAAGCCCACAGGTTGCCCTGAGGCTGGCGGAAACAGGGGTTGCGGCTATTGACGTAGCCGGAGCTGGAGGGACCTGCTGGAGCCTCATAGAGATGCACCGGATTGAACGGGAAAGCATGAGGAACGTTGCCAGGACCTTCGCCGGATGGGGTATTCCCACGGCCGAAGCCATAAGGGGGATTCGCCAGGTCCTGCCCGATCTTCCCCTCATCGCCAGCGGGGGGATAAGGACCGGAGTAGACGCGGCCAAGGCCATCGCGCTGGGGGCTGACCTGGTAGGGATTGGGGCTCCTTTCCTCAGGCCTGCATTGCTCTCGGCGGAAGCCGTCAGGGAAAAAGCGTGGGAAATACTTCAGGCCTTCCGCATCGCTATGTTCTGCAGCGGAGCTGGGGATATAATATCCCTGAAGCAAATTCCAGTGCTGGAGGTCGGAAGTGCTTAAGGACCACTATTGCGGGCTCTTGCGCAGGGAAGACGTGGGAAAAGAGGTGCAGCTTGCCGGGTGGGTGCACCGGCGTCGCCACCACGGAGGCCTCATCTTCATTGACCTGCGAGACCGCGAGGGCATAGTCCAGGTGGTCTTCAACCCCTCCGAGGCTCCTGAAGCCTACAGAGTTGCCGACGAAGCCCGCAGCGAGTATGTCCTGTGGGTCAGAGGAGTGGTCAAAGAGAGGCCTCCGGGGATGGAGAACCCGAATCTCCCCACAGGCGAGGTGGAGGTCATAGCCAGAGAAGCAAAGATCTTGAACCCATCTCGCACCCCGCCCTTCTACATTGAGCGCGAGGAGGAGGTGGATGAAGCTCTGCGCCTCCGTTACCGCTACCTTGACCTGCGCCGGCAGAGAATGAAAGAGAACCTGATTTTCCGCCACCGGGTGGTTAAATTCATCCGGGATTTCCTGGACGCGCGGGGCTTCGTGGAAATAGAGACACCTATCCTCATCCGCAGCACGCCGGAAGGTGCCAGGGACTATGTTGTCCCAAGCCGCATTCACCCCGGCAAGTTCTATGCCCTTCCTCAATCCCCCCAGCAGCTCAAACAGCTCCTCATGGTGGCAGGCTTTGAAAAATACTTCCAGATCGCCCGCTGCTTCCGGGACGAGGATCTCAGGGCCGATCGCCAGCCCGAATTCACCCAGCTTGACCTGGAAATGTCCTTTGTGGACCGCGAGGACGTCCTTCAGGTGATTGAGGAGCTCCTCACTGCCCTGGTGAAATCCCTGACGACTAAAAGGCTGAAATTTGAGCCTTTCCCCCGCATATCCTACCGGGAAGCCATGGAGCGCTACGGCTCCGACAAGCCCGATCTCCGCTTTGACCTGCCAATATTTGACATAACTGACATTGCTGCGGCGAGCGAGTTCGGGATTTTCCGCCAGGCGGTGGAGGGTGGGGGGAAGGTCAAAGGGCTCAGGGTGCCCGGTGCCGCCGATTACTCCAGGAAGCAATGGGATGAGATGGGGGCCAAAGCCAGGGAGTTCGGTGCTCAGGGGATAGTGTGGATGGCGGTGACAGGGGAGGGGGTGAAGTCGCCTGTGGCTCGCTTCTTCTCTCCGGGCCAGCTTGAGGCAATCGTCTCCCGGGCGGAAGCTTCGGCCGGGGATGGCATCCTCTTCGTGGCCGATGAGCCCGAGAAAGCCCTTGAGGTGATGGGCAGGATCCGCCTCCATGTGGGCCGTTCCGCAAACCTCGCCGATGAGAATGAGCTGGCTTTCGCCTGGATCCTGGATTTCCCCCTGTTCTCCTGGAACGAGGAGGAAAACCGGTGGGATCCTGTGCATCACCCCTTCACTGCTCCTCTTGACGAGGACATACCGCTGCTGGATGTCTCGCCGGGGGAAGTAAGGGCGAAGGCCTATGATATTGTATGCAATGGGTGGGAGATCGGCGGGGGTAGCATAAGGATCCACAACCGTCCCCTTCAGGAGAAAATCTTCAAGCTCATTGGCCTGTCGGGGGAAGAAGCGAGGGCCCAGTTCGGCCACCTCCTGGAGGCCTTTGAGTTCGGTGCTCCCCCTCACGGGGGCATAGCCCTGGGCATTGATCGGCTGGTCATGCTCCTCCGCGGGGAAAGCTCCATCCGGGAAGTTATAGCCTTCCCCAAGACCCAGGCTGCGGTTGACCTTCTGTTCTCTGCCCCGGCTCCCATAACCGAGAGGCAACTGGCGGAACTTCACATAAAAATTGTGGAAGAGGGGGAAGCGTCCTCTCAGGAAAACTAAACTCATGGGGGTAAAGAGGGCGAAGTCCCATCACGAGTGGGAAGAGCTGGTGGTGGAGGGGACAAAGCCCCTTCCCGTGGGGTCGTAGAGGGTGTTCCTCCACCCTCTCCCCACTTTTTCCGAAAGAAGTAAATTGGGGGCAAGAAGCCCCCTTCAGCAGACTGCCCACGAGTGGGAAGAGCTGGGGGTGGAGGGGGCGAAGCCCCCTCCCGGGGGGCTGTGGGGGGTGTCTCCCCACCCTCTCCCCATTTCTAATGCAGACTGCCCACGAGTGGGACCCTGAACGTGAGCGATAAATATTCAAGAGGGGGTGAAAATGGGCGATGTAGTGGTGATCGGAGGAGGACTTGCGGGCTCTGAGGCCGCCTGGCAGCTGGCGGAGAGAGGTTTCAAGGTGGACCTTTACGAAATGCGGCCTGGCAAAATGACCCCGGCCCACCGCACCGGATTCCTGGCGGAACTGGTATGCAGCAATTCCCTCGGGGCGGAACCCCTTGACAAGCCCCTCGGCCTCCTCAAAGAGGAACTGCGTCGCTTTGGTTCCCTGATCCTATCCTGCGCTTACGAAACGAGGGTGCCTGCAGGGGGAAGCCTGGCCGTCTCCAGGGACGATTTCGCCCGCCTGGTTACCGAACGCATAGAATCCCACCCTAACATTCGCCTCATCCGCGAGGAAGTGACCGAAATACCCCGGGGGCCAGTGATCATAGCCACAGGTCCTCTGACATCCGATGTCCTTGCAGCCCGCATCCGGGAACTGATTGGGGAGGAATACCTCTATTTCTACGATGCCATAGCTCCCGTTGTGACCTACGAATCCATAGACATGACCAAGGCTTTCCGGGCTTCTCGCTACGGCAGGGGAGGGGAAGATTACATAAATTGCCCAATGACCAAGGAAGAATACTACCGCTTTGTGGACGCCCTTCTGCAGGCTGAGACCATTGAATTGAGGGATTTTGAAAGGGAAGACCCCAAATTCTTTGAAGCATGTCTCCCGATTGAGGTGATAGCCAGGCGGGGCAGGGAAGCGCTGGCTTTTGGTCCTCTGCGGCCTGTAGGGCTTGTGGATCCCAGGACTGGCAAGCAACCCTATGCTGTGGTCCAGCTCCGCCAGGACGATGCTGCTGGGACATTATACAACCTTGTGGGCTTTCAGACTAACCTGAAATGGGGGGAGCAGGAGAGAGTTTTCCGGCTCATTCCCGGGCTGGAGAGGGCTGAATTTGTGCGGTATGGCCAGATGCACCGCAATACCTTTATCAATTCCCCCAGGCTTCTTCTCCCAACCCTCCAGTTCCGCCACAGGCCTGATCTTTTCTTTGCGGGCCAGATAACTGGTAGCGAAGGCTATGTGGGGTCAACGGCCACGGGGCTTGTGGCCGGGCTGAACATGGCGAGGCTCCTCAGGGGGGAGGAACCCCTTGTCTTCCCGCCTACCACCATGATAGGAGCGCTCTGTCGCTACATAACCGATCCGAGGCTGAAGGAATTCCAGCCGATGAAGGCCAACTTCGGGCTTCTTCCTCCTCTGGAGGGGAAAGTGAAGAAGAAGCAGGCCCGCTACCTCGCCTATAGCGAGAGGGCATTGAAGGATCTGGAAGCCTTCATATCCGCCCACGGGTTGAGGTGAAGCGTGAAGTTTCTGAGGGGCAGGGTGAAAGTCAGCGCCTTCGCTTCGCATAGCAAAATTAGCCGGAACTTTCAGAAGTTGAAAAACTTCCTCAAAAAGGCTGTTCGGACCTTTTTCGCTATGCGAAACACGGCGGCGATCCTCATCCTCTCAGCTTGTGTCGCCAGCTTCTCCGGCTCCAGCGCTATGCAACACCTCCTTAAGCTCAGCAGCTTCGGCCCACATCCCGCCGGCAGCAGGGAGCAGGAGCAGGTGAAAGATTACATTTACAGCTTCCTCCAGTCCCAGGGATGGAAAACGGAGGTGATCACCTTCACTTACCAGGGAATCCAGTGCTACAACATCCTGGCTTACAAGGGCAACGGCCCCGGAATCCTCCTCGGCACTCATTACGATACCCGCCCCATCTCCGACCGCAACCCGCCGGAACTGCGCCACCTCCCCGTCCCGGGCGCAAACGATGGAAACAGCGGCACCGCCGTCCTGCTGGAGCTGGCTCGCTCCCTCAAGGCACCAGAAGGCTCCCGGGTTTGGCTCGCTTTCTTTGACGCCGAAGATAGGGGCAACATTGACGGCTGGCCCTTTTCAGTGGGGGCTCACTCTGCCTCCCGGATGAACCTTGACCTCCGCGCCGTGGTGGTCGCCGACATGGTGGGCGATGCCGACCTGAAAATCTACCAGGAGGCTAATTCCGACAGAGCCCTGACTGAAAGCATCTGGAAAGTGGCCCACAGCCTCGGCTTCTCCGAATATTTCGTCCCCCAGGTCAAATATAGCATAATTGATGACCACCTGCCCTTCGCCCTACAGGGAATACCATCGGCCCTGCTCATTGATTTTGACTACCCCTACTGGCATACGACGGAAGACACGCCGGACAAGATCAGCGCCCGGAGCCTTGAGATCGTGGGGACAGTGCTTAAGGCATGGGTGGAAAAGGAGGGGGCAAAATGGACAGGGAAAAGGTGATGGCCATAATCAGGACAGCCCTCAAGGCTGTTGATCCGGCAGAAGCGGTGCGAAGGGTGATGACGAGAGAAGGCGATAGCCTCATCGTTGCAGGGAAGACCTATGACCTCAATCAGTTCCAGCGCATCGTGGTGGTGGGAGGAGGGAAAGCCGGCGCGCCCATGGCCTCCGCCGTGGAGGAGATCTTGGGCGAGCGGATCTCAGGCGGATGGGTCAATGTTAAAGAAGGATACATCCTTGAGCCATCTCCAGCCCGCATCACCATAAACCAGGCTGGTCATCCCACCCCGAACGAAGCCGGGCTTGAAGGGGCAAGGAGAATCATGGAAATGGTCTCAGGCCTCGGGGAAAGAGATCTGGTCATAGCTGTCATATCCGGAGGAGGATCGGCGCTGATGCCTCTGCCCGCTGAGGATATCACTCTGGAAGACAAGAAGCTGGCCACATCCCTGCTCCTGAAGTGCGGAGCCACCATAAACGAGATGAATGCCGTTCGGAAGCACATTTCAGCCATAAAGGGTGGGCAGCTTGCAAGGGCCGCATACCCCGCCACCGTTATAAGCCTTATCCTTTCCGATGTGGTGGGGAGCCCGCTGGACACTATCGCCTCTGGCCCCACCGC
The DNA here is from genome assembly GCA_034432815.1 of Anaerolineae bacterium. Taxonomy (GTDB): domain Bacteria; phylum Chloroflexota; class Anaerolineae; order SpSt-600; family SpSt-600; genus SpSt-600. The sequence continues at coordinate 8,522 of DAOUBN010000245.1, forward strand.
CCCCGACCCGACCACCTTTTCCGATGCATGGGATGTTCTGGAGAAATACGACCTCGTAGCTCAGATGCCTGGAAGGATTGTGGAGAGGCTCCGGAAAGGCATCAGGGGGGAAATCCCGGAGACGCCCAAGCCTGGCGACCCCGTCTTTGACCGTGTCCATAACGTCATCATAGCCGATAACTACATAGCTGCCGCAGCGGCGCTGGAGGAAGCCAGGCGGCAGGGGTTCAATGCCCTGCTCCTCACCACCTTCCTTGAAGGGGAAGCGAGGGAGATAGGGAAAGCGATGGCCGCCCTGGGGAAAGAGATCGCCCTTAGGGGCATCCCGATCCGGCCGCCGGCGTGCCTCATCCTGGGGGGCGAAACCACTGTAACGGTCAGGGGCAAAGGAAAGGGCGGTAGGAACCAGGAACTCGCCCTGTCAGCTGCCATATCCCTTGAGGGCTGGGAGAAAGTCACCGTAGCAACCCTTGCCACCGATGGGACCGATGGCCCGACCGATGCCGCTGGCGCTATTGTGGACGGGACCACGGTCCGGAGGGCACTGGAGAGAGGGCTTTCGCCCCTGGTCTTCCTTCAGGAGAATGATTCCTACACTTTCTTCAAAGCCCTTGGCGACCTGATTGTAACAGGGCCCACCAACACCAACGTTAACGATCTGGTGTTCATATTCGTAGAAAACTGAAGGAGGAGGCCGAAATGCGCATAATCCTTGATGCAATGGGCGGCGATTATGCCCCGCCGGTGGCGGTGGAGGGAGCGGTAATGGCTGCCCGCGAACTGGGCGTGGAAGTGATCCTGGTTGGCAAGGAAGAAGCCATCCGGGCCGAGCTCGCCAAATACGATACTCGCGGCCTCTCGCTCCCCATAGTCCATGCCTCTCAGGTCATTGAAATGAGCGAACACCCAGCCGCGGCCGTCAAAGCCAAACCCGATTCCTCCATGGTGGTCGGGATGAAAATGCTCAGGCGTGGGGAAGCCGATGCTTTCGTTTCGGCCGGAAATTCGGGAGGGGTTCTGGCGGCCGCCATATTCCACCTGGGAAGGATAAAGGGGATAAAGCGGCCGGCCCTCGCCACCCCTTACCCCACCACCAGGGGCTTCTGTTTCCTTATTGATGTGGGCGCCAACACCGATTGCAAGCCCGAATACCTGCTTCAGTTCGCCCTCATGGGCCACGTTTACGCCGAAAGGGTCATGGGGATAAAGAACCCACGCATAGGCCTCCTCTCCAACGGGGAGGAGGAAACAAAAGGGACCATGGTGGTCCAAGAAGCCCACCAGCTCCTCAAAGCCAGCGGTCTGAACTTCATAGGCAACGTGGAAGGCAAGGACATCCCCACAGGCATGGCCGACGTGGTCGTGAGCGATGGGTTCACGGGCAATGTGGTGGTGAAACTCTCGGAAGGCCTGGCCATGGCCCTGATGGGGATAATGAAGGAAGAGATAAAGAAGCGGCCACTGGCGATCCTGGGAGGGCTGCTGGCCCAAAGCGCCTTCAAAGCCGTCGCCAGGCGCCTTGACTACCGGGAATACGGTGGGGGTCCCCTCCTCGGAGTGGACGGGGTGGTGATAGTGGCCCACGGGCGCTCAGACGCGGTGGCCATCAAGAATGCGATAAGGGCTGCGAAAAAAGCAGTTGAGGGGGGTATTCTCCAGGCTATAAAGGAAGGGCTTGCGGAGCTGCCCCAGCTTAATACAGGAGAAGATTGAGCATGGGAGAGCCGGTTCGGGAAGCGGGGGCCATAGTCTTCTGGGGCGAAAACGTAGTTCTGAGGAGAAACAGGAACGGCCACTGGCTCTTCCCCAAAGGCCACATAGAGGCCGGGGAGACGCCAGAGGATGCGGCCATAAGGGAAGCAGCCGAAGAGCTGGGCCTCAGGGTTGAACTGAAGGGAAAAGCGGGGGAGGTGCGCTACTTCTACGGAGGGGAGGAGTATGCTGTGGAATTTTTCGTGGCCAGCGTTCTGGAGCCGACCCCCGAATGGGAAGAGCACCTGGGCACGGACGCTTTCCTTGTAGCCCCGGAGGAAGCCCTGAAGATTCTCTCCTTCAGCGATTACTCTGCCCTTCTGAGGGAAGCCCTGAAGCATTTTACATAAATTACAACCAAGCGAAAAGACAGCCCACAGCCCCGGGTTGAACGCCAGCGAAGCGCTGAGGGGGTTTAAGGCCGGGGGTTCAGACCCCGCAGACCGGAATAGCCGAAACCGCAACCTGATTTCGTGATACGCCAGGCAAAGCCTCTGAAAGGGGCAAGGGGGGAGGGAAAATAGCCCTCTCCCCTTTATAAGTGCCCCTGAGGACATTTAAGATAATGCACCTTATCTTAATTGTTCCTCCACCACCCCTTATCCCCCTGCCCTTTCCCGCTGCCCTGCCCTGCGCCCCCCTGCCCCGGACCATCCGCACCTTGCCCCGAGCTTTCTACCCTTTCAGCGCCCAGGGACCAAATGCATCGCCACTCCCCCTGCCCCTTTCTTCTGCCCCCTGGCAAGAGAAATTGTTGTTTTATGTCAAATGATTGCCCGGAAAACCAACCCGGAGCTTCAGGGGGAGCCTTTTTGCTAAAGGCCCTCCCCCGTGGTATACTTTTGCCTGACTGGCGGAGGCGCAGATGGAAGTGGAAAAGCTTTTTTCCCGGATGGAAAAGGCCCTGCAGGAATTCCGCCTGGGCTTTGAAAGGGGGGAAATTCCGCCGCAGGAAGCGGCTTACCTCCTGAAAAGGGCCATTGCCACTCTGGAGCTCCCGGCCCGGAAGAAAACAAGCCCCCTGGAGGTCAGCGCCATCCTGGACCTGGCGGAGAAGGAGAGGGAAATCTTCGCCGACCTCGTGATGGAACTTGGTGGGCGCCTGGCGGAAACCTTCAGGGAGCAATGCGAGGGAGCCGAGTTCCGGAAAAAAGTCCTGGAAGAACTGAGGAAGGTCAACCTCTGGCTCCAGCCTCCCGATGATTTCATCAGCATGGGAATGGCCGAAGGCCTCCGATACTTCGCCAGGAAAGCCCTCGAAAGTTCCCCCACAGAGGTGGAAATCCACCTGGAAAGCATACCCGGAAGGCTCCCCCGCCTCCTCGCCCTCTTCCTCTTCCGCATCCTGCAGGGAGCCATTCTCTATGCATCCCGATACGCCCGGGCTGGAAAGATTGAACTCTCTTCCTCAGTGGAGGAAGGCCTCCTTGCAATCCAGCTCCGCCACGACGGCCAGCCCTTTGACGAAAGGGATCCAGGAATGCTCACCGCTCTCATCCCCATCCACGCCCGGATACGCGCCCTGGGGGGAGAGATGGAAGTGGCAGGGAAAGCCCTTTCCTTCCGAATCCCTTTCACCCCCGGCTAAGCTTTTCCGGAGGCAGGGTTGATAGAAGTCCTCCTGGTGGACGACCACCCGATCTACAGGCAGGGGCTGAAATACATTCTGGAGGGGTCCGGAAAGATCCGGGTAGTGGGTGAAGCCTCCGACGGAATGGAGGCGCTGGAGCTGGCCAGAAAGCTTTCACCTGACGTCGCTATCGTGGATATAAACCTGCCCAGGATGAACGGCCTGGAACTGACCCGCTCCATCAGGATGCACTGCCCGGACACGGCCGTCATTCTCATCACTGGCTTTGACGCTGAGCACCAGCTCTTCCACGCCATAAGGGCTGGAGCCGCCGCTTATTTCACCAAGGACATTGAGCCCGATAAACTGGTGGAAGCCGTGGAGGTCGTGGCAAAAGGGTATTACCTCATAGGGGAAGCAGTGCTGGAAGAGCCAGCGGTAGCCCAGTGGCTCATAAGAGAATTTGAGAGGCTGGCCGCCGAACTCGGAGGAGAACCCGCCAAACTGTTCCAGCCCCTTTCCTCCCGGGAATACCAGATACTCCAGCTCATAGCCAGAGGCTACTCCAACAGGCAGATAGCCCTTACCCTGGGGATAAAGGAGCAGACGGTGAAGAACCACCTCACCTCAATCCTGCGCAAGCTCGCCGTGAACGACCGCACTCAGGCCGTCCTCTACGCCGTAAGGCGGGGCTGGATAAGAATTGAAGAACTGGGAGGCGAGGATGCAGGAATTCTTTCAGTTTCTAAAAGAGTGCGCTGAAGAATACCGGAAACTCCTGCAGGAGCTCAAGGAGAATGAGAGCCTGCTGCGTGAAGCGCGGGCAGAACTGGACAAGCTCACCTCCCAGAACGCCCAGATGACCCTGATGCTCCGGCAGATGGAGGCGAACATTGAGCGCTACCCGGCCAGGGAGGTATACAGAGCCTGCAAACAGGCTCAGTCCCTCCAGGTCCAGCTTCTGAACCTGAGGGAAAGGGTCACCCAGATAGAGGCCCAGCACAGGGCCCTGGAGCGATACGCCCGTCACCTCCAGCGCCTGCTGGAAGTGGGCGAGAGGGTGGAGATCGCCCCGCCTGCGGAGAAAGGGACTGCTCTTCCCGGAGAGTTGGTCCTCAGGATCATTGAAGCCCGGGAACAGGAAAAGAGGGAACTTGCCCGCCAGATGCACGATGGCCCTGCCCAGGCCCTCACCAACCTCATGCTTCAGGCGGAAATCTGCGAGAAACTTTTCACCCGTGATAAAGCCCGGGCCCAGGAGGAACTGGCCAACCTCAAGAAGGCCGCCGTTGAAACCTTCCAGCAGATCCGCAATTTTATCTTCAACCTCCGCCCCATGATGCTGGACGACCTCGGCCTCATCCCAACCCTCAGGCTTTACCTTCAAGAATTTGAGAATAGGACTGGCATAAAGACCGTTTTCAGCCTGACGGGTCAGGAAAAAAGGCTCCCTCCCTACATGGAAGTTGTGATCTTCAGGGCCCTTCAGGAACTTCTGGACAACGTCCACCGGCACTCCAGGGCCACTCAGGTCCAGGTGCTGGTTGATATAACCGGAAACAGGATAAGCGCCGTGGTGGAGGACAACGGCATAGGCTTTGATGTGGAAGCGGTGTTGCCCTCAGGAGCGACAGGGATAAGCGGCGTGCGCGAGAACATCTCAGCCATCGGCGGCGAAATGAGGGTGGAAAGCACCATAGGCCGGGGCACGAGGGTAACCATTGACGTGCCCATTCCGGAACGATAAAATCCCCGACCGGAGACACACAAAGAAGTGGGAAAAGTCAGGGGGTGGAGGGGAGTCAGCCCCCTTCTGAGCGTCTCCATAAAAACAAATTCAAGGAGGGAAGAATGTCGGCTTTCAACTACCATGTCAGAGACCTTTCCCTTGCCCCAGAAGGGAGAAGAAAGACCGAATGGGCAGCTCAGGAAATGCCCGTCCTGAAGCTCATAAAGGAGCGCTTTGCCAGGGAAAAACCCCTCCAGGGCATCCGCATCTCCGGCTGCTTGCACATAACGAGTGAGACCGCCAACCTCGCCTTAACCCTCAAAGCAGGCGGAGCTGATCTGGTCCTGTGCGCTTCCAATCCCCTTTCCACCCAGGACGAAGTAGCCGCCTACTTAGTGGAAGAAGGCATCCCCGTCTTTGCTATAAGGGGCGAGGACAGGGAAACTTACTACCGCCACATCCACGCCGCCCTTGACCACCGCCCCCAGATCACCATTGACGACGGAGCAGACCTCGTCTCAACCCTGCACAGGGAACGCACCGAGCTTCTGGAAGGGGTTATAGGCGGGACGGAAGAAACCACGACGGGAGTCATAAGGCTGAGAGCGATGGCCAGGGATGGAGCGCTGCGCTACCCCATCATCGCCGTGAACGACGCCCTGACCAAATACCTCTTTGACAACCGCTACGGCACGGGCCAATCCACCATTGACGGCATCCTGAGGGCCACCAATGTCCTCCTGGCGGGCAAAACCTTCGTGGTGGCCGGCTACGGATGGTGCAGCCGCGGAATAGCAATGCGTGCCAGAGGGATGGGAGCCAAAGTGATCGTCACCGAAGTCAACCCCCTCCGGGCCCTGGAGGCTATAATGGACGGCTACTGGGTCATGCCCATGCGGGAGGCGGCGAAAATAGGCGACATCTTCGTGACCTCCACCGGCGACATCAACGTGATAGACCGGGAGCATTTCCTCCTGATGAAAGATGGGGCGATACTGGCCAACTCCGGCCACTTCAACGTGGAAATAAACATCCCGGCCCTGGAAGAGCTGGCCGTGGAAAAAGTGCGGATCCGCCCGAACGTGGACCAGTATATCCTGCCCGATGGCCGACGCATAAACCTCCTGGCCGAAGGGAGACTGGTGAACCTGGCAGCCGCCGAAGGCCACCCGAGCGCGGTAATGGACATGAGCTTCAGCAACCAGGCCCTCAGCGTGGCCTACCTGGTAAAAAACGGCCGCTCCCTGGAGCGAAAGGTCTACCCGGTCCCCAGAGAGATTGATGAGGAAGTAGCCCGCCTCAAGCTCCAGTCCCTCGGGGTTGAGATTGACACCCTCACCCCCGAACAGGAGAGATACCTCAGCTCGTGGGAGGAAGGGACGTAGGATTTGGCCCCCTCCCACCCTGATGGTATAATGGGCCCGATTAACCCTGGGAGGAGCAGGAGATGATCCGGAAGCGATGGTTTCTCACAATCGCCGTCCTGATCCTGGCATCCCTGGCTCTTGGCTGCGGCCTGGGAACCGGGGGGAAAGCCTCCCTTCCCACCCCCACCTTCACCAAAACCCCAAGGCCGACCTTCACCCCAACTCCCCTGGCCACTCCCACCTTCACTCCCATCCCTCCGACCCCCACACCAACGCCGGAGCCCTTCACCCCAACCCCCACCCCCTCCCCTACTCCAGCAGTGCCACAGACAGCTGTGGTCAGCGCCGCTCTGGCCAACGTCCGCCAGGGGCCGGGAACTGTTTACCCCATGATAGGGCAGGTAAGAGGGGGAACCCAGCTTGAGATAAGGGCCCGGAACGAGAGGGGGGACTGGATAAAGGTGTGCTGCGTCGGCGGGAGGGAAGGATGGGTATCGGCCTCCCTCCTCAGCATCCCGGGCGAAATCGCCATGATCCCCGTAACCACCGAAATCCCACCTACCCCAACGCCCAGGCCCATTCCACCCACCCCTACGCCCATCCCGGTTCCCACCCCAACCCCGGCTCCCGCCTGGCCCTACGTCTACGTCCAGGGCAGCATGCAGCAGGCCCCCAACTGCGGGACCGTCTACTTCAAAGTCAAAGTTGTGGATGCTGCTGGCAACCCTATCAACGGCGTGGTCGTGGAACTGAACTGGTATGACAACTGGTCTTACATGAGCACCGGGATAAATATCCCTGGCATTTACGAACCACCCGGAGAAGTGGGTTTCACCCCGCTGGACCCGCTCCTTTACCACCCGCCTCAGCCCATAGTTTTCAGGATCCGACTGGTGGCCGATAACACCCCCAACATCCGCATAGGCCTGACCAAATCCCCTCCCCCTGGTTTGAGGGACCTTTCGGATACGGTGGTGATAACCTTTGAGGATTGCAACAAAGCCGGGCAGTTCACTAACATAACTTTCAGGAAGGTTCGGTAACGATGAAAACCCTTAAGCTTTTCTCCCTGGCCCTGGTCCTGATGGCGCTCATGGCCGGATGCGTCGCCCCTCTGGCCCAGCGCAAGCCCACCCCTTCCCCAACCTTCACCCGCACCCCCAAGCCCACCTTCACCCCTACTCCGCCAGAAGCAGCCTTTGCCCTTGCCCCCACGCCTACTCCTTCTCCCGAAACCGCAACCCCTGTTCCCCAACCCTCGCCCTCCCCAACGCCTCCGGGCCAGCCCGGAACCGCTTTCCAGTCGCCCTTAGCCACCCCATCCCCTGCTCCTACCGAGACCCCCGCAGGCCAACTCAGGGCAGTGGTCACCATTGCTGAACTGAACATCCGCTCTGGCCCCGGAACCGTTTACCCCATCCTCGGCAAAGCCCGCCTGAACGACTCCTTCACCGTTCTCGCCAGAACTGCTCGGGGCGACTGGCTCCAGCTCTGCTGCATCGGGGGGAAAGAAGGGTGGGCAGCAGCTCAGTACCTGAGGCTTGAAGGGGGAAGCATTGACTCGGTGAGCATAGCGCAGGCCATTCCTCCCACCCCGACCCCGCGCCCGCGCCCTACTCCAACCCCCGCTCCGCCTCCAACCCCATCGCTCCCCTACGCCCTGACTTCCGTCAAATGCACGCCTTCTGGCACCGCCCACCTCAAAGTCTTCGTAAGAGCGGGAGGGCAGCCCCAGGGAGGGGTTAACGTCATATTCATCCCGGTGGGAGCGTGCAATGGCCCCACCACCTATATAGATGGCTCCCGCGGCTGCATCCTTAAGGTTGACGGCCCCCTCCCGGGGAACTGGCAGGCTTACCTCACCGATGCCTCTGGCAACCGCATATCCGATATCGCCACTGTGAAGACCGACTCATCAGGCTGCATAGCCGCCGAAATCTACTTTGACCACCGCTGAGGAAATGCTTTCCCAAAGGCGGCTGGCCGGAGCCCTCCTCCTCCTGGCAATCCTTTCCCTTTACCTCCTGACCCTGGATGACGGCCTTCGGCTGGGCGAACTGATGGGTGGCGACCTGATCACCCACCAGTATGCCCAGGCCGAGGGCCGGTTGGCCACGGCGCCGGGCG